>JACMOG010000820.1 GCA_014378125.1 Vitreoscilla sp.
GCGAGCGCCTTGACCTGCCGACTCGGCCGCTTGCGGTTCTGCCAGAGCGCAAGCAGTTCCCTGATTTGCTCGATGGAGAAGCCGAGGTCGCGCGACTGGCGGATGAAGCGAAGCGTGCTGACCTCCTTGCCGCTGTACTGCCGATAGCCCGAGTCGGTGCGCGCGGCTTCCGGGAAGAGACCCACGCCCTCGTAGTGGCGAATCATCTTCGCGGAAACGCCGGAAGCTTTCGCGGCCTCACCAATGTTCATCGTTGCATCCATCTTTCGCTTCCTCAGGCCGTGACATGCAAAGGTTTGTTCGCTGGCGCGTTTGCCACCTCGGCGGCGGCTGCGCCGCGCCATCGGCGCAGCAGCAGAGCGTTGCTGACAACGCTCACGCTGCTGAATGCCATGGCGGCGCCTGCGATGACCGGGTTCAGCATGCCGAGCGCAGCCAGGGGGATGCCCAGCTCGTTGTAGCCGAAGGCCCACCAGAGGTTCTGTTTGATCTTCGCGTACGTGCGCCGGGAAATGTCGAGCGAGTCGGCGACCAGACGCACATCTCCGCGCATCAGGGTGATGCCCGCCGTCTCGGTGGCGACATCGGCGCCGCCTGCCATTGCGAACCCGCACGACGCGGCTGCGAGGGCCGGCCCGTCGTTTAATCCATCGCCGGCGAACGCCACGACTTCTCCGGCGGCTCGCAACGCTTGCACGACGGCGACCTTGTCGCCGGGCAGCACCTCGGCACGCACGTCGTCGATGCCCAGTTCCTCGGCCACGGCCTGCGCCGCGCCGCGGTTGTCGCCGGTCAGCATCACGGTGCGGATGCCGAGCTCGTGAAGCCGCTCGACCGCGCGATGGGCGGAGGTCTTGATGGTGTCGCCGAAGGCCAGCAGGCCCAGCAATTGCAGATGGCCTTCGTCCGTGCGCACGAGCCAGGAGATGGTCTTGCCTTGTCGCTCGAGGCGCTGTGCGTCCGCCAGCAGCCGACCGCCGTCCATCCCGAGTTCGTTCAACAGCCGGGTGCTGCCCAGCGCGAGCGTCTGACCGTCCACCACGCCTTCGACACCGCGGCCAGGCAGCGCCTTGGTGTCGCGGGCCGGCGGCACCGGCAACCGTGCGGCACGAACGTTGTCGAGGACAGCGACCGCCAGCGGATGGCTGCTGGTGCTCTGGAGAGCGGCTGCCAGGCGCAGCACGTCTTCGCGTGCCACACCGGCGGCAGGCTCGACTGCCGCGAGGGCCGGCTTGCCTTCGGCCAGCGTTCCGGTCTTGTCGAAGGCGACGACGGTCACAGCGTGCGCGACTTCGAGCGCCTCGGCGTCCTTGATGAGGATGCCGTGCCGCGCAGCGACGCCCGTACCGGCCATGATCGCGGTCGGCGTGGCGAGTCCGAGAGCACAGGGACAGGCAATGACCAGGACCGCCACGGCGTTGATGAGCGCCTGCTCCCAATTTCCGTTCCAGCCGACCCAGCCCAGGAAGGTGAGCAATGCGATGCCGAGCACGACGGGGACGAACACCGCGCTGACGCGGTCGACGACGCGCTGGATCGGCGCCTTGGCCGCTTGCGCAGACTCGACCATGCGGATGATGCGGGCGAGCGTCGTCTCCGCTCCGATGGCGAGGGTCCGCACGGTCAGGGCGCCTTCGGCGTTGATGGCGCCGCCCGTCACCTTGTCACCCACCTCCTTCGCGATGGGCAGACTCTCGCCGGTGATCAGCGACTCGTCGATGTGGCTGCGGCCCTCGACGACTTCACCGTCCACGGCGACGCGGTCGCCCGGGCGGATGACGACGAGGTCGCCCACGCTCACCTGGTCCACCGGCACCTCGACGTCGATGCCGTCGCGCCGCAGAAGGGCGGTGGTCGGACGCAGCGCGCTGAGGGCGCGGATCGCAGCCGCCGTCTGGCGCTTGGCACGCTTTTCGAGCCATTTGCCGAGCAGCACCAGCGTGATGACGGCGGCCGACGCTTCGAAGTACAGGTGCGGCATGCCGTGCTCTGTGGGCTCTAGCAAGAGGTACACCGAAAGCCCGTACGCCGCCGATGTGCCGAGGGCGACGAGCAAGTCCATGTTGCCGGCCTTCGCCCGCACCGCCTTCCATCCGGCGCGATAGAAACGCGCACCCAGCCAGAACTGAACCGGCGTCGCCAGCGCGAGCTGCAGCCAGCCGTCGAGCATCCAGTCGACGCCGAAGAGTTGCAGCAGCATCGGTGTGAAAAGCGGCAGCGTCAGAACGGTGCTGGCCGCCACGGGCCACCAATCAGGCAGCGCATTGGCTGGCACCGGCTTCGGATCCTCGACTTCCCTGGCGGCGTAGCCGGCCTTCTCCACCGCTGCCCTGAGCGCGGAGAGCGGCACGCTTGACAGTGCGTGGATCGTCGCCTTCTCCGTTGCCAGGTTGACCGACGCGCCGACGACACCTGGCACCTTCAACAGCGCCTTCTCCACGCGGGAGACGCACGACGCGCAGGTCATTCCTTCGACCAGCAGGTCGACCTCCTGGGTGGCCACGTCGTAGCCAGCCTTCCGCACGGCGGCAGACAGCATCCCGACCGATACGGACGGGTCGGCTGTGACCGAGGCCTCTTCGGTGGCGAGGTTGACGCTGGCGTGCGTGACGCCCGGCACCGCTCTGAGCGCCTTCTCCACGCGCATGACACACGAGGCACACGTCATGCCGGTGGTCTGCAGCCTGATGATGTTTCGATGGGACAGCGTGGGAGTGCTCATCTCGACTTTCTCGATGCACGTCTGTTCGACGTTGATGCATCTTCAAGGATCTGACAGTGGGAAGGTCAACAACGGCCATGCAATGGTGACACTGTGGAAGTGGTCTTTGCGCCAGGGTGCTTGACATTCCAACTGTGGGAAGGATGACAGTATGCTCGTCAGAACCACCCTTCCACCGGAGAGCGCAATGATTTCCTTCTCAGTCAACGACATGACCTGCGGCCACTGCGTCAGCACCATCACCAAGGCGCTGATGGCGGCCGACAAGGACGCGAAGGTGCAGATCGACTTGGCGACGCACCTCGTTCAGGTCGAGCCAGCCGCGGCCGACGCCGAAGAACTGGCCGACGCCATCAAGGAAGCCGGATACACGCCGGTGCCAGTTCAGGCGGCCAACATCGCTGCGGTGCCTGCCAAGTCGGGCGGATGCTGCGGTTGCCGGTAGCCAGCGCTCGCGGGGGAACCCAAGCCAACGCGGGTGATCGGGGCTTGGCGGGCTAGACACTGGGAGTAGTGTCTGGAACATGCATCGACATTTTCGACGCTCGACACTGCAAACAACAAAAAGGAGAGCGCCATGCCTTCACCCAGTCCCGCCAGCCCCGACCAACCCGACCACAAGCAGCTGCATCCAGGGCAGCACGTGATGCCCGACGGCACGGTCATGGAGGGGTCGCATCACGACCATGGCCTTCACGCGCCGGCTGAGTCGAACGCTGCATCCAAGCCACCGGCGGGGGGCGACCAGACCCAGGTCGAATACACCTGCCCGATGCACCCTCAGGTGCGGCAGATGGGTCCCGGCAACTGTCCCATCTGCGGCATGGGGCTGGAGCCGCTGATCGCGGCGGCCGAATCCGGCGAAAGTCCCGAACTGCGGGACATGACGAGGCGATTCTGGATCGGGACCGCCCTGACCGCCCCGGTCTTCGCGCTGGAGATGGGCGGGCACCTCTTCAACATCCACCAGCTCATCGCGCCGCAGACCTCGAATTGGGTGCAGTTGCTGCTCGGCACGCCGGTGGTGCTGTGGGCGGGATGGCCGTTCTTCGTGCGCGCGGTGGCGTCGGTGAAGAACCGCAGCCTGAACATGTTCTCGCTCATCGCGCTGGGCACCGGTGCCGCGTGGGTCTACAGCATCGTCGGAACGGTTGCGCCTTCGCTGTTCCCGTCCGAGATGAGACTGGGGGACGGCGCGGTACCCATCTACTTCGAGGCGGCGGCGGTCATCACGGTGCTGGTGTTGCTGGGTCAGGTGCTCGAGTTACGAGCCCGCGAAAAGACGTCGGGTGCCATCAAGGCGTTGCTCGGCCTGGCCCCGAAGACGGCGGTGAAGGTCAACGCCGACGGTACCGACGAGACCGTGCAGGTGGATGCCATTCGGGTGGGCGAGCCGCTGCGCGTCCGTCCCGGCGAGAAGGTGCCCGTCGACGGTGAACTCATCGACGGCAAGGGCAACGTCGACGAGTCGATGGTCACCGGCGAACCCATCCCGGTGTCGAAGGCCGTCGGCTCCAAACTGACCGCCGGAACCCTGAATCAGACGGGTGGCTTCGTGATGCGC
>JACMOG010000074.1 GCA_014378125.1 Vitreoscilla sp.
CTGTACCTGGCCATCTGCTCCTCCACCTCCAGGTGCTTGCGGCGCACGTGCGCGTTGGTGGCGGCCATGCCGCTGACGCGCGTGGCCAGGCCGCCGCTGTCGTGGTCGACCGACCCGGCTTCGGCCGCCGCCGTGTCGGCGCGCGCCCCCTGCATCACGCGGTCGACGAAGCGGCGATGGAACTCTCCCGGCACCAGGCGCATGGCCACCGCCGCGCGCTGCGACGCGTGCCGGCCCGACTCCATCAGTCCCATCAGCATCTCGGCCACCGCCACCATCTGCCCGGCCATCGACAGGCTGGTGCCGAGGGTGCCCTGCGGGTAGCCGAAGCCGTCGAGGCGCTCGTGGTGGGCCAGCACCACGCTGGCGATGCGCGGGCCGGCGCCGGGCATCGCGGCCAGCACGTGCGAGCCGACGATGGGATGCGTGGCCACGTGCTTCCACTGCTGCGAGCTGAGCTTGACCCCGCTGGCGAGGTAGGCCGGGTCGATGTAGAGCTCGCCCACGTCGTGGGTGAGGGCGGCGATCACCAGCGACGTGGTGTCGGCCGGGTTGGCCGCCAGGCTGCCGCCGAGGGCCGGCGTGATCACGGCGACGCCGACCGCGTGCTCCAGCTTGCCGGTGCCCTGGCCGGCGTAGACGCTCAGCAGCGATTGCACGTTGTCGGACAGCTGCAGCGCCTTGAGGATGGCGATGGGATCGAACCCGGGGACGCTGGCGCAGATACCCCGCAGCAGCGCGTGGCGCGCCAGCAGCGTCTCGGCCAGCGGATGGAACACGGCGGGATCGGTGCCGCCCACCACCCGCATCATGTTCTCCAGCGGCTTGGACAGGCGGAATTCGAGCAGCCGCTCGCGCGCCCGGGCGTCGATCTTCGCGCCCTTGGCCAGCAGCTTCATGCCGGTGCCCGACACGATGTCCTCGCTCGCCTCGATGTCGGAGGTCTCCGACAGCTTGACGACGTGGTCGAGGTAGTGAGGGTTGACGTCGGACACGGTTGAGGTGTTCCAGGTGCACGCCCGTACGGTCGCACGGGCGATCGAGGCTGAAGTCATCTCTTCGGCGACTCGACCGGAAACTTCACCTTCACGGGCAAGAAAAGTCCGATTTTCTCGACCGGGGCGGTACGGCCCACCGCATCGACCGCGCTGGGAAGGACGCAACTGAACAAAATGAATGTCGCACCGAACGAGTCGGCGCGCGTTCAGCCCGCCGCGGGCGCCGAGTTTTCCAGCCGGGCCGGATCGGGATGGTCCTCGCCCGTGGCGCGTCCCGCGCGTTCCGCATACTTGTTGAAGCGCCAGGCCTTGGCCTCCAACGTGATGCGGCGCCAGACGACGCGCTTCTGGCCCGGCGACATGGCCGTCCAGTGCTGCACCTCCTCGAAGGTGCGGCCACAGCCCTTGCACATCTCGTCGCCCTGCGAGGTGGAGCAGATGGCGATGCACGGGGCGTCGGGCGTGGAGTCGTACCACGCCATCCACGCGGCGCGCGCCACCTTGGGCAGCGTGTGTTCGTCGGCCTCGTGCTCGCGGTAGTAGATCATCAGCGCGTACACCTCGGCCAGCGCCAGCACCTCGGGGCAGGCCGTGATGCCGTCCGGCGACGGGAAATGCGCGCGCCACCAGTTGATGGCGGACTCGATGTCGGTGATGTGGATGCCGGCCATGGGGTTCGGTGCGGTGGCGTTCAATACGCCAGTCCCATGACGTCGCGCACCTCGCGCATCGTCTGGCGTGCGACGGTGCGGGC
Source organism: Vitreoscilla sp. (assembly GCA_014378125.1). The sequence goes on from JACMOG010000074.1 coordinate 1,753, forward strand.
GCGCTCGGTGCCCATCTCCACGATCCAGTGCACCTGCTTCGGATTGGCCAGGAGCTGCTCGGCACGATCGCGCCAGGGCTGCTGCTCGCGCAGGATGGCGTCGATCACGGGCTGCTTGCAGTCGAGGCAGCCGATGCCGGCGGTGGTGCAGCCGGTGGCCGCCCATTGCTGCGTGGCGGCGTCGGAGTACACCTTGTGGAATTGCCACACCGGGCAACGCGCGGGATCGCCCGGGTCGGTGCGGCGAACGCGCTGCGGGTCGGTGGGCATCGTGCGGATCTTGGACTCCACCTGCGCGGGCTCCTCGCGCATGTCGATGGTGTTGCCGTAGCTCTTGCTCATCTTCTGGCCGTCGAGGCCCGGCAGGCGCGTGACCTCGGTGTGCAGCGCCTGCGGCTCGTGCAGCACGTCGCGGCCGTACAGGTGGTTGAAGCGGCGCGCCACCTCGCGGGTGAGCTCGACGTGGGCGTCCTGGTCTTCGCCGACGGGCACGTAGGCCGCCTTGTAGATGAGGATGTCGGCCGCCTGCAGCAGCGGATAGCCGAGGAAACCGTAGGTGGCCAGGTCGCGATCCTTCAGGTGCTCGATCTGATCCTTGTAGGTCGGCACGCGCTGCAGCCAGCCCAGCGGCGTGCCCATCGCCAGCAGCGTGAACAGCTCGGCGTGCTCGGGCAGGCGGCTCTGGATGAAGAGGGTGCAGAGGTCGGGATCGAGGCCCGCGGCGATCCAGTCGACGACCATGTCGTAGACGTTGCGCTCGATGACCTCGCGGTCCTGGTAGTGCGTGGTGAGCGCGTGCCAGTCGGCCACGAAGAAGAAGCTGTCGTAGTCGTGCTGCAGGCGCACCCAGTTCTTCAGGGCGCCGTGGTAGTGGCCGAGGTGCAGGGCGCCGGTGGGACGCATGCCGGACAGGACGCGGGCTCGCATGGGAATCTCTCGTGAAAGGCGCTCTCGGCGCAGCGGAGCAGCGATTGTAGTGAGCCTCACCCATGCCCCGCGGCGCGGAAGGGCGGGTTCTCCCTTACAATGGCCGCCCATGAAAAGAATAGCGGTCCTGATCTCGGGTCAGGGCTCGAACCTTGACGCGCTCGTGCGCGCATCCGAGGCGGAAAGCTGGCCGGGCCGCGTGGTCGCGGTCATCAGCAACCGCGCCGACGCGGGCGGCCTGCTGCGGGCCCGGGCCCACGGCATCGCCACCGAGGTCATCGATCACAAGGCCTTCGCGGATCGCGCCGCGTTCGACGCGGCACTGGCCGAGGTGATCGACCGCCACGCCCCCGACCTGGTGGTGCTGGCCGGCTTCATGCGCGTCCTCACGCCCGGCTTCGTGTCGCGTTACGAGGGTCGCATGCTCAACGTCCACCCGTCGCTGCTGCCGTCGTTCACCGGGTTGAACACGCATCGGCGGGCGATCGAGGAGGGCTGCAAGGTGGCCGGCGCCACGGTGCACTTCGTGTGCGCCGAGCTGGATCATGGTCCGATCGTCGCGCAGGCCGTGGTGCCGGTGCGTCCGGACGACGACGAGACGACGCTGGCCGCGCGGGTGCTGGCGGCCGAGCACGAGCTGTATCCGCGCGCCGTGGGCTGGTTCGTCAAAGGCGAGCTGAAGCTGCACGATGGCCGCGTGAGCCATCTCGGCGGCGCGCCCCAGGGCTGGTTCGCCGGCCCCTGATTTCCCAACGCGGGCGCACGAGCGCCCGTGCGCAAGATTTTTCCACGCTCCTGCGGCGCATCCGGCGCCGTTCGGGCTTTCATTTCAGCGATAACCGCGAAAGAGACCTGCCATGCATCCGAACGCCCTCCTCGAAATCGCCACCGAACTGCTGCGCGAGGTCGGCAAGCTCGACATGCCCGCGGACGTGGTGGTGTCCAACTTCTTCCGCAAGAACCGCGAGCTGGGCCCGCGCGAGCGCCACGCGCTGGCAGAGACGGCCTATGCGGTGCTGCGCCAGCGCTTGCTGTACCAGCATCTGGCCCAGAGCGGCAGCGGCGTGCTGGAACGCCGCCTGGCCATCCTGGCCTGGCAGGGCGCCGAGACGCTGATCCGGGGTGGCATGGGCCAGCACGAGCAGCAGTGGCTCAACGGCGTGCGTTCCATCGACCGCAACTCCTACTCCGAGAAGCTGCGCCACAACCTGCCCGACTGGCTGGCCGGCGCGCGCAAGAACGAGCTCGACGACGAGAACTTCTGGAAGTTCGTCACGTCCATGTCCAACAGCGCGCCGCTGGACCTGCGCGTGAACATGCTCAAGACCAACCGCGACAAGGCCCGGGCCCAGTTGCACGAGGCCGGCATCGACTCGGTGCCCACGCCGTATTCGCCGTGGGGCCTGCGCGTGGACGGCAAGCCCGCGCTGCAGAAGACCGACGTGTTCCTGCGCGGCGACGTCGAGGTGCAGGACGAAGGCAGCCAACTGCTGGCCGCCATGGTCTCGCCCAAGCGCGGCGAGATGGTGGTCGACTTCTGCGCCGGCGCGGGCGGCAAGACGCTGGCGCTGGGCGCCGCGATGCGCTCCACCGGCCGCCTGTACGCGTTCGACGTCAACGGCCACCGCCTGGACAAGCTCAAGCCGCCCCTGGCGCGCAGCGGCCTGTCCAACGTGCATCCGGCCCAGCTCACCAACGAACGC
>JACMOG010000821.1 GCA_014378125.1 Vitreoscilla sp.
TCCGAATGCGTACACGAGCCCGACCGAGTACATGTTGACGTCGCCGTGGTTGCCCACCGCGTCGTTGATGCGGTAGCGCTCGGCCTCGCCGCGCAGCATCAGGTTGGGCGTGAACCCGTATTGCAGCCCGGCGCCGAACTTCACGTTGGTCTCCGACTTGGACGCGTTCGGCGTCAACACCACTGCGGCGCCGCTGCCGTGGAACGAATCGCGCGCGCTGGCGTGCTGCCCGCCGACGCGTGCGATCAACGAGAAGCGCTCGCTGATCGGCAGCGTGCCCACGAGGTCTAGGTTGATGCCGTGCAGCCGGATGCGGCCATCCACCGTACCGGCCGGCACGGTAGTGGACGTGTAGCCGAAATGTCCGAGGCTGAAGTAGCCCGCCTCGACGCCGAGATAGCGATTGAGCTGGTAGCCGCCGAACGCCTTCCAGGCCAGTGCGTGTTCGTCGTTGGACATGGCCGAGGTCACCAGGCCTTGCGATAGCAGGCCGGCGGTGATGCGCGCGTCGTCGATCTTCGAGCGCGACTGGCCGATGGAGGCGCCGCCGTAGAAGTAGCCCGTATCCGACTGCGCGAGGGCTGGGGTGACGATCAGCGTGGCGAGGCCGGCCAGGCCGGCGAGGCGCATGAGAGCGATGGAATTCATGATGTTCTTTCTGGCGAACGGGAGGCGGGCAGGGCGGGGCGACGAGGGGCCGCGCGTCACGGCGCGACGATCGTCGTGTTGACCAGCGTCACCGAGGCCGTGAGGCCGATCGCGCGGCCGACGAGCGTCGTCTGGATCGTCTGCCCGGCCGTCGAGATCGTCACGCCGGCTGGCGCGATGATCGTGCCCACCATCAGGCTGCCGGTCTCGATGCGCGCGGCGCTGCCGACTTGCCAGTAGACGTTGCGGGCCTTGGCGCCGTTGATCAGCAGCACATGGCGCGGGGTGGCGGGCAGGCCCACCGTCAGCGCCGCTGCGCTCTGGAACACCCAGGTCGCATTGGCATCGCCCTGGGCGTCCAGCGTCAGGTCGCCGGTGGTGATGTCGAACGTACCGAGCGCCGAGGTGTAGATGCCCGGCAGCAGGATAGCGCCACCGAGTTGACCGGCACCCGGGTCGCTGCCCGGGGGGAGTGCCGCCAGAGCGTTGTAGGCCGCCTGCGCATCGGCACGCGCCTGGGTGGCGATGGCCATCGTGGCGGGGGTGCCGGGCGCGGGCGGTGCGCAGTCGATCGCGCCGTTGACCGTGCCGACGTTCAGCGGGGTCTGCGTATAGACGTGCAGCGCGTCGTGGAAGCCGGTGACCAGCGTGCAAGCTGCGGTCGTGCCGAGGTTGCCATTGACCACCGTGTTGATGCCCTGGTTGGTCACGCCCGCGCCGCCGCCGAAGGCGCCGAAGGCGGCGGCCGCGCCGAGCGCGACGCCGGCCGTGCACGATTGCGCGCCGGTGGTGAAGCCCCAGACCTTGTCGGTCGCCAGCGCGTTGCCGGCGAGGTCGGCCACGGCGGTGGTGACGGTCGCCACGAAGACCGTGTTAGGTGCGAAGCCCGCCGAGGCCGTCGGCACGAAGGTGGCCTGCATCGCGACGATGTCGTAGGCGACCGTGCCGGCGACGGCGACGCCGCCCGCCGTGACGATGAACGAGTTCGTGTTGATCGTCGTCGGATCCATCGCCTTGCTGAACGTGGCCGTGACGCTGCGGGTAAGGCAGTTGCCTGTGCTGCCGTCAATCGGGCTGATGGCGGAGACGGTCGGTGGGGTCGTGTCCGTCGTCGTGGCTGTCGTGAAGGTCCACACGTGATCGCTAGCGGCCGGGAGGGCGGCGGAGTTGCCGGCCAGTCCGTTGCCGGCGAGGTCGGTGGCCGCGGCGCCTATACGGGCCGTGAACAGGTCACCGCTGGCGAGCGGCATCGTGGTGGGCGTGAACGCCGCGGTGCGCGACGCGGCCGTGTAGGTCACCGTGCCCGCCACCGGGGTGCCGAGCGTGCTGTCGGTGACCTGGAACGTGCTCGCGTTGACCGACGACGCAGCCATCGCTTCGCTGAATGCGGCGGTGATGCGGGTGTTGGTCGGCACGCCCGACGCGGCGTTGGCCGGCAGCGTGGCCGTGACCGTCGGACGCGTGACGTCGGTCGAGGCCGAGGTGCTGAACGTCCAGACGAACGGCGCGGCGAGCGCGATGCCAGTGGTGTCGTTCGCGGCCGTCGAGATCGTCGCCTGACAGGTGGCGCTGGCGGGCAGCGCCGCGGCGGGCGTCAACGTGGCGGTCTGGCTGGCGGCGTCGTAGTTGACTGTCGCGGCCACGGGCGTCGCCGCGGGGCAGGCCAGCGTGAAGGCGGCGTTGACCGTCGACGCAGTCATCGGCTTGCTGAACGTCGCGCTGACGTCGGTGCTGGTGGCGACGCCGGTCACTGCTGGCGAGCTCGCGGCGGGCGCAGTCGCGGTGACGGTCGGTGGGATGCCGACGCCAGGAGCGCCGAGTATCGGGTCCATGCCCCCACTGCCGCAGGCGGCCAGCAGCAAGGTCGCCAGCGCGGCGATCAAGCCCCGCGGTGAACGTAGAGGATATGAGACGTGGGTCATGGCAGTGGGCGCCTTGCTTGTTCATTTCGACGCGAGCGGGTCGCATCGAGGAGTCCCGACGATAGGGACGGAGCGGGTGTGCCTGAAAAAAAAGGGAAGTGGCACCTGCGCAAATGAACCGTGAACGGCGCGTCTGTCGATACCGCAACTTGAACGCTGGCCGCGCCGATGTTGCTGGTTTTGTCTCCGATGTGTCTGTTACGCAATAAGCGTGCCCTGCCTCGTGACGATCTCGTTGAGGTCGTCTTAGCCTGGGAGGGCGAGGCGCAGGTCGAGTTCGAGTTCCTTGCTGGCGGAATCGGCTTGTCGAAAACCGGTAACGATGGATCCTCAATCGGTAAAGGAGATGCTCGAACCACGATGCACAGGCGTCAGCATAAATTGCCCGGGGGGGGGGGGGCTATTGAACGTTTGCCGATCGCCGACGCGTTGTTCTGGGTAGATCGCTAGCTCAAGGATTCTCTGTTTGAACAGGGCCGGATCCATGCTGACGCCAATGGCGGCGTGATGCCGTCGGACAAGGACTTGTCTGGCCGATTGGAGTTTTTGTGTGCCGGCGCTTTCCGACCCACTCAATCCATCGACCGCATCTGCACTGCCGTTTGCGATCCCAGGCTCTCCGCGAAAGCCGCTTCATCGACGCTTGCCAGGTAACGCACGCCACGCCGTCAACTCAAACCTGCCCCGACCCACTGGTGCAATCAGAGCCAGCGCGAGCAACAGGCTTCGATCCTGGATGCGAGTCTGCGGCCTGCGGAAGGGGCAGGGAGGCAAACGATCGCCACGTACCAGTCGAAGCGCGGTGATCTGATCGTCGGTAAGCGAGTTCGGCATGGCCCCAGAATGAGCTCGTGTCATTGAGCCGACTTTACGGCAGCAGGCCTTCGGCCGGGCACAGCGGCACGGCAGCCTGAACGCTCACGCAGCTTCAGGCAGGTTTTTATCGCCCCATCGGAGTAGGTGGCGTGCCCGCCTGGCGTCGAGCGCGGCGCAGCGCTCCACGCTTCGAAGGCCGGCTCCTTGATCCCCACCGCCTTCGCCTGACAGGGCAGTGGCCTGAGAACCTCGACGTCGCGACCCGTCGCCAAGAACGCAATGACGCCAATAGCATCCAGCCAGGTCGCAGCGAGCGTATTCCATCGTCCACCGATAATCGCGGCATGAGTACTGAACAACAGAAGAGCGGCGGCGGACGCCGCGGCCGTCAACGGCGGGAACGCAACGCGGGCCCCGCGCCGGGGGTCTCCGACACCGAGTGGCTGAAGGTCACCGACATCGACCTCGACGCGCAGGGCATCGCGCACAACAGCGAAGGCATCGTCGTGTTCATCGACGGCGCGCTGCCGGGCGAGGAGGCGCGCGTCAAGGTCGTCAAGCGCAAGAAGCAGTGGGAGAAGGCCGACCTGGTGGCCACGCGGCGCGAGAGCTCGCAGCGGGTCATGCCGCGCTGCCCGCACTTCGGCCTGCA
>JACMOG010000822.1 GCA_014378125.1 Vitreoscilla sp.
AAGCCCTGGTGGTACTTGACGTCGCCGGACGGCAGTTCTTCGGGCGCCGTGTGGTCGAACTCGGCGAACAGGTCCTTGGGCATCTTGCCGAGGGTGTTGACGAGCACGTTCAGGCGACCGCGGTGGGCCATGCCGATGACGATCTCCTGCACGCCCTTGGCGCCGGCGCGCTGCACCAGTTCGTCCATCGACACGATGAAGCTCTCGCTGCCTTCGAGCGAGAAGCGCTTCTGGCCGACGAACTTCGTGTGCAGGTAGCGCTCGAGGCCTTCCGAGGCCGTCAGGCGGTCGAGGATGTGCTTCTTTTCCTCGGCGTTGTAGGTGGGCTTGCTGCGGATCGCCTCGATGCGCTCCTGCCACCAGCGCTTCTCACCGGGGTCGGTGATGTGCATGAACTCGGCGCCGATGGTGCCGCAATAGGTTTCGCGCAGCGCCTGCAGGATCTGGCGCAGCGTCATGCTCTCGTTGGTCGAGAAGTACGTGTTCGTCGCCGAGAACGTGATGTCCATGTCGGCTTCGGTCAGGTCGTAGAACGCCGGATCGAGCTCGGGAATCTTGGGGCGCTCGGTGCGCTTGAGCGGGTCCAGGTCGGCCCAGCGCGAGCCCAGGAAGCGGTACGCGGCGATGAGCGACTGGACGTGGACCTGCTTGCGGGCGATGGCCAGGTCGGTGGAGCTGGCCTTGACGGCGAATGCGTTGGCCTTCGCGCGTTGCGCGAAGGACTCGATCACCGGCGCGTGCGGGACGTCGCGGGAGTCGGAGCCATCGGCCGCCGGCACGTGCTGCAGGGCGTCGAAGTAGGCGCGCCAGGTATCCGGAACGGAGCCGGGATTCTCGAGATAGGCCTCGTACATCTCTTCCACGTAGGGCGCATTGCCGCCGAACAGGTAGGAGTCGGACCTGTTTTGTTCCATCATATTTCGCTCACCTTTTGTCCCGGTTTCCAGGACTACGATGGGTTGATCAACCTTCCGCGGCCCGGTTCTACCGGTTGGCGGATTGCAAACGCCTTGCTGCCGGACGGAGGCCAGCAAGGGGACACAGAAGGACTATTACTACTCTGCAGACCATGAATGTAGCACTTACCCTGAGCCGCTGCCTGGGTGCTACTGCCCCGGAATCATGGCCTTTCTCCGCGAAGTCGCCCCGGTCGCACCCTGGCACAGTCGCGTGAACCATGTCGCGCCAGGTCATCCGCCTCCACCCCGCCGCGCCACCGAAGCCGCCAGAGGCCGCGCCGTGCAACGGCTGCGGCGTGTGCTGCGCGGCCGAGCCGTGCCCCATCGGCGTGCTCGTCACCGGGCGGCGCACCGGAGCCTGCGCGGCGTTGTCGTGGAGTGACGACGCGGGCCTCTATCGCTGCGGCGTGGTGAGCGACCCCGCCGCCCTGCTGCGATGGCTTCCCGTCGCCCTCGCCCCCCTGGCCAGTCGCCTGGCCCGCCGCTGGATCTCCGCGGCCAGCGGCTGCGACAGCGACCTGGTCGTCGAACGTCGGGCCTGACGTCGAGGCGCCACGTGCCTCGGCGTCCGAACTGGACTGATACTGCGCGAGGGGCCTGGCCCCACGGGGTTCGCGCACGCACCCCCAACTTGGAACTTGCACCGCGCGTGCGGCCGCCCCAAGCTGCGGCCAACTGTCGTCCGACCGCGGCGGGAGCGTGTTCCGATCCACCCCGAGCCAGGAAACTCCCATGAGAAAGATCCCTGTCGTGCTTATCGCCGGCGCCTTCGCCGCCACCGCGTCGGCACAGGACGCCGCCGTCGCGTCCTACGACGGAACATGGGCCATGTCGGGCACCACCGCCGACGGGCGGCCGATCAACGCCGAGCTCGTGCTGAAGGGCGACGGGGGCACCTGGCGTCTCTACGCCGCTGGCGGAGTGGCCCGAAAGGGCAATCCGTGCCTCATGAAGGAGTTCCCCGTCGACGTCCAGAAAAGGACGGCCGATGAACTGACGTTCCACGTCGACGGCACCAAGGTCGTCGCCGGATGCAACGAATTCACGGCGACGCTGAAGCCCGCCGGCGGAAACGCGCTCGACGGCGCCACGGAAGGCGGCGGCAAGCTGCACATCGAGCGCAAGTGACGCCCGGGGCCGCGGCGCGGATCAGCCGAGCGCGAGACGTGCGCGAGCGGCCGCGTATTCGTCGGCCAGGCGCTGCACGAGCACCGCGGCCGGCACCACCGACGTCACGGCGCCCACGCCCTGCCCCGCGCCCCAGATGTCCTTCCAGGCCTTCGCCGCGCCAGCACCCGCGAAGTTCATCTTGCGGGGGGCGCTGGTGGGCAGGGTGTCCGGGTCGAGGCGGGCGACCGTGATCGAGCCGCGCAGGTAGTGGCCCAGCACGCCGGTGCGCAGGTTGGA
>JACMOG010000823.1 GCA_014378125.1 Vitreoscilla sp.
CCTGGCGCAGCTGCGAGATCCTCAACGAACGCTCCGGCAAGCCGTTCATCCGCCTGCACGGCGAGATGGCGGCGTGGTTCGCCGAGCGCAACCTCGTCGCGCACGTGACCGTTACCGACGAGACCGACTACGTGGCCTCCTTCGTGGTGGTCGAGACCGCGCCGGCCGCTGCCGCCGGCGTCGCAACCTGAGCTGAACCGATGGCCTCCAAGATCAAGAAGTCCGCCAAGACCTCCAAGCCGTCCGGCGGGGCGCGCATCGTCGCGCAGTTCGGCGAGCCGCTGGACTTCGTGCCCGACGCGCGCCTCGACGACCACGCCCCGGTCATCCTCGACGTGGCCGGCACCAAGCTCACCGCCGACGACCGCCGCCGCATCGCGCATCCGCTCACCGGCGGGGCGATCCTGTTCGGGCGCAACTGGGCCAACCGCCAGCAGGTCACCGAGCTGGTGGCCGAGATGAAGTCGATCCGGCCCGACCTGCTGGTGTGCGTCGACCACGAAGGCGGCCGCGTGCAGCGCTTCCGCACCGACGGCTTCACGCACCTGCCGGCCATGGACCCCTACGGCAAGCGCTGGATGGACGACGGCGCCGGCCCCGCGGGCGACGGCGCGATGGCGGCTACCGACGCGGCCACCGCCGCCGGCTTCGTGATGGCCGCCGAGCTGCGCTCGTGCGGCGTCGACCTGAGCTTCGCTCCGGTGCTCGACCTGCACTTCGGCCACAGCGCCGTCATCGGCGACCGCTCGTTCCACCGCGACGCGCGCATCGTGACGCTGCTGGCCAAGAGCCTGATGCTGGGCATGCGCCAGGCCGGCATGGCCAACTGCGGCAAGCACTTTCCCGGCCACGGCCACGTGGCGTCCGACAGCCACGTCGACGTGCCGGTGGATCCGCGCACGCTGGCCGACATCCTGCGCGACGACGCGCGGCCCTACGAGTGGCTGTCCACGTCGCTGGCCAGCGTGATGCCGGCCCACGTCATCTATCCCGACGTCGACGACAAGCCCGCGGGCTTCTCGCCGCCGTGGCTGCAGGACATCCTGCGCACCCGCCTGGGATTTACCGGCGCCATCTTCTCCGACGACCTCAGCATGGCCGGCGCGCGCACGCTGGCGGGCCGCACGCTCGGCCACGCCGAGGCCGCCGTGATGGCCATGAACGCCGGCTGCGACCTGGTGCTGCTGTGCAACCAGAGCGTGGGCAAGGGCCGGCCGCTGGACGACCTGATGGACGGGCTGGTGAAGGCCCGCGCCGACGGCCGCTGGGCGCCGGAAGGCCTGTCGGAGCGCCGCCGCCTCGACCTGCTGCCCCAGACCGAGCCGCTGGCCTGGGACGACCTCATGCGCGATCCCGCCTACCTGCGCGCGCTGGATCGACTCTGACGGTTGTGCTGTTGTGCGGGGCGCGCTGGATCAGTCACGACTCACCGGGCAAGTCTCTTTTGTTCGTGTCCCCCGCCGGCCTTCGGCGCGGCTCCTCCTTGACCTCACAAAAGAGACTCGCCCGGTTCGTCGTTCCAACTCTGGGCGGCCCGCGGACAACATTCGCTGGGGAAAAAG
>JACMOG010000824.1 GCA_014378125.1 Vitreoscilla sp.
CGCCGCGTCTCGCGTTCGTCGGCCCGCGTGAGCAGGCTCATGTTGGGCACGCAGCGGATGAAGGCGATGTCGTAGGCGCCGCAGTGCGTGGGGCCGTCGGCGCCGACGATGCCCGCGCGATCGAGCGCGAACACCACCGGCAGGTTCTGCAGCGCCACGTCGTGGATCAGCTGGTCGTAGCCGCGCTGCAGGAACGTTGAGTAGATGGCCACGACCGGCTTCAGGCCCTCGCAGGCCAGGCCCGCGGCGAACGTGACGGCGTGCTGCTCGGCGATGCCGACGTCGTGGTAGCGCTCGGGGAAGCGCTTCTCGAAGTCGCTCATGCCCGAGCCGCCGCACATGGCCGGCGTGATGCCGATCAGGCGGTTGTCGACCTCGGCCATGTCGCACAGCCAGGCGCCGAACACGTCGGCGAAGGTCTGCTTGGGCGGCGTGGCGGGCTTCTGCAGGGCCACGGCCACGTCGAACTTGCCGGGGCCGTGGTAGTTCACCGGATCGGCCTCGGCCAGCTTGTAGCCCATGCCCTTCTTGGTGACCACGTGCAGGAACTGCGGGCCCTTGGCGTCGCGCAGGTTCTCCAGCGTGGGAATGAGCGAGTCGAGGTCGTGGCCGTCGATGGGGCCCACGTAGTTGAGGCCGAACTCCTCGAAGATCGTGCCGGGCACGACCATGCCCTTGGTGTGTTCCTCGAAGCGGCGCGCGAACTCGTAGAGCGGCGTGTTCTTGAGCACCGACTTCGCGCCCTCGCGCGCCTTCGAGTAGAACTTGCCGCTCATCAGGCGCGCGAAGTAGCGGTTCAGCGCGCCCACCGGCGGGCTGATGGACATGTCGTTGTCGTTGAGGACCACCAGCATGTCGGCCATCGACACGCCGGCGTTGTTCATCGCCTCGAAGGCCATGCCGCCGGTCATCGCGCCGTCGCCGATGACGGCCACGGCCTTGCGGTTTTCGCCCTTCAGCTTGGCGGCGTGGGCCATGCCCAGCACGGCCGAGATCGACGTGGACGAGTGGGCGGTGCCGAACGCGTCGTACTCGCTCTCGTCGCGCTTGGGAAAACCGGCCAGGCCGCCGTACATGCGCAACGTGCTCATGCGTTCGCGCCGGCCGGTGAGCACCTTGTGCGGATACGTCTGGTGGCCTACGTCCCACACGATGCGGTCGTAGGGCGTGTTGAACACATAGTGCAGCGCCACGGTGAGCTCCACCGTGCCGAGGTTGCTGGAAAGATGGCCGCCGGTCTTGCTGACGCTGTGCAGGATGTACTGGCGCAAATCGTCGCACAGGGTGCGCAGGTCGGCGCGCGACAGGCGTCGCAGGTCGGCCGGGCTGGCGATGGAGGCGAGAAGGTCAGTGGTCATGTGGCGTTCGAGGTTCCCGGCAAGCCGTGCACCGCCCAAGGCTGCAGGACCTGCTTGTACATCAATTGTCGCGCTCGACGATCTTGTCCGCGAGGCACGCGAGGTAGGCAGCCTGCCCCAGTCCGCTGCGTGCCAGCGCCGCGTGGGCCTGGTCGCGCAGGTCCTGTGCGTACCGGCGTGCCGCATCGAGGCCCAGCAAGGACACGAAGGTGGGCTTGTTCTGGTCGACGTCCTTGCCCGCGGTCTTGCCCAGCACATGGGAATCCTGCGTGACGTCGAGCACGTCGTCGACCACCTGGAAGGCGAGGCCGACGGCGGCGCCATAGTCGGCCAGGGCCTTGAGCGCCGTGGCGCCGGCCGGACCGCACGCAGCGCCCATGATGACGCTCGCCTGCAACAGCACGCCGGTCTTGCGGCGGTGCATGTCGCGCAGCGCGCGCTCGTCGAGCTGGCGGCCGACGCTGGCCAGGTCGATCGCCTGGCCGCCGGCCATGCCGTCGTGCCCGGAAGCGCGCGCGAGCAGGCGCACGAGAGTGGCCATCAGCACCGGCGACAGGCCTTCGTCGGGCGTGAGGACGTCGAAGGCCAGCGCCTGCATGGCGTCGCCGGCCAGCATGGCCTGGGCCTCGCCGTATTTCACGTGCACGGTGGGCTTGCCGCGTCGCAGGACGTCGTTGTCCATGCAGGGCATGTCGTCGTGCACCAGCGAGTAGGCGTGGATCAGCCCGCCGGCCACGGCCGCACGCAAGGCCGCCGCCGGATCGCCGCATACGGCCTCCGAGGCAGCCATGACCAGCAG
>JACMOG010000825.1 GCA_014378125.1 Vitreoscilla sp.
CTTCGCGATGACGGCGGTGTCGGCCGCGGCGCGGCCCACCGCGTGGCCGGCGGCCACCACCTGCGCCACCTCGTGGATGGTGGGGCCGGCCCACAGGCCGTAGGCGGTGGGCGACAGCGTGTGGAACGCGGCGATCGCGTGATACAGGGCGGGGTACAGCACGATGGCGACGCTGCCGAAGCCCACCACCGTCGCCACGGCCACGGCCACCTCCTCGGGCTTGCCGCGCACCACCGGCTCGGTGGCCATCACCGCGGCCGCGCCGCAGATGGGGCTGCCCGCGCCCGTGAGCATGGCGGTGCTGCGCGGCAGGCCGAACACGCGCGTGCCCAGGAAGCAGGCGAGGGCGAACGTGCTGCACAGCACGCTGGCGTCGATGGCCACGCCGGCGATGCCCACGTGGGCGATGTCCTGGAAGGTCAGGCGCAGGCCGTACAGCACGATGCCGGCGCGCAGCAGGCGCTGCTTGGCCAGGTTCAACCCATCGGCCGACACCGCCAGCGCACGGGTCGGCAGCAGGTTGCCGGCCACCAGGCCGATGACGATGGCCAGCGTCAGCGCGGACACGCCGTTGGCCTGCAGCCAGGCCAGGCGGGCCGCGGCGGTGGCGGCGCAGGCCACGGCCGCGGCGAGCAGCAGGCCCGGGGCCAGTCGCGGCAGGGCGGCGGGAAGGTGGGTGGGGAGGGGGCGAGTGGCGGTGGTCATGGTGGGGATCGGAGGATGCGATACCCGGACTGTGAACGCGTGCGGTCAATTCGTAAAACGGATTGATTACGTAGAAGCAACCTGAAAAACAGGTAGAGTTCCGACATGCGGATCACCTTGCGCCAGCTGGCCATCTTCGCCGCGGTGGCCGACGCCGGCAGCACGTCGGCGGCGGCCGCACGCGTGGCGTTGTCGCAGTCGGCCACCAGCGCCGCGCTCAACGAGCTCGAGGCGGTGCTGGGCGCGCGGCTGTTCGACCGCAGCGGCTCGCGGCTCGTCCACAACGACCCCGGCCGCGGCCTGCTGCCCCAGGCGCGCGCCGTGCTCGACGGCGCCGCGGGCATCGAGCGCGAGTTCGGCCTGGGCACCGTGGCCGGCGACGCCGGCGCGCCGTCGCTGCTGCGCGTGGGCGCCAGCACCACCATCGGCAACTACCTGCTGCCCACGCTGATCGCGGCGTGGCGGCGCGCGCGGCCCGAGGCGCACGTCGACGTGGAGATCGCCAACACCGCCGCCGTCGCCGCGGCGGTGGCGCGCATGGAGGTGGACGTGGGCCTCGTCGAGGGCCCGTGCCACGAGCCGGACGTCGTGGCGCAGGCGTGGCGCGACGACGAGCTCGTGATCGTGTGCGCGCCGTCGCATCCGTTGCTGCGCGGCGATCCGGCGCGGCGCCTGAACGTGGCGGCGCTGCGCCAGGCGCGGTGGCTGTTGCGCGGGCCGGGCTCGGGCACGCGCGGGGCCGTGGGGCAGGCCTTGCAGCCGCACCTGCACCAGCTCGAGGAGGGCCTGCACTTCGGCGGCACCGAGGCCATCAAGCAGGCCGCCGTGGGGGGCCTCGGCTTCACGTGCCTGTCGGCCTTCGCGGTGCAGGATCTGCTCACGCTGGGCCGGCTCGTGCAGGTGCACACCACGCTGCCGCGGCTGACGCGCCGGTTCTGGCTGCTGCATCACCGGCGCAAGCAGTTCTCCAGGAGCCTGGCGGCCTTCGTCGAGTTCTGCCAGCAGGGTTGAAGGCTCGTCAGGTATCGTCCGCGCATGACCTCACCCGACCGCTTCGAACTGTTCACCTTCTGGCGCTCGTCCGCCGCCTACCGCGTGCGTGTCGCGTGCAACCTCAAGGGCATCGCGCGCAAGGAGACCAACGTCGACATCGACGCCGGCGAGCAGCACCGCGAGGCGTTTCGCCGCATCAATCCGCTGGGCGGCATCCCGGCGCTGATCGATCACGCGGCCGGCGAGTCGGGGCTGCCGATCACGCAGTCGCTGGCCATCCTCGAGTTCCTCGACGAGACCCATCCGCAGCCGCCGCTGCTGCCCGCCGACCCGCACGGCCGCGCCCGCGTGCGCTCGATCGCGCAGATGCTGGCGGCCGACACGCATCCGCTGATCACGCCGCGCGTGCGCAAGTATCTGACTACCGCCGAGGGCTTCGACGCGGAGTCGTGGCGCGCCTGGCAGATCCAGTGGTTCGGCACCGGCCTGCGCGCGGTCGAGGCCCGCCTGGTGGCCGAGCCCGCCACCGGCCGCTTCTGCCACGGCGACCAGCCCGGCCTGGCCGACATCTGCCTGGCCAGCCTGTTCGCGGTGATGCGCGTGTTCAAGATCGATTTCGACGATATTCCCACGTGCAAGCGGATCATGGCCGAGTGCGAGGCGCTGGAGGCGTTCGCCGCGGCCGATCCGATGCGCCAGGTCGGCGCGCCCGGCTGACAAGGAGACGTGCGGATGGGCAACGGCACGCTGGGCGGTTCCACCGACGATGCCTTCCGGCCCGGCCCGCTCCTTCAGGGCGCCGACGAGGTGCTGCAGCGCCACTGGAAGACATGGCTCCGTGCACTGGTGGATCCCTTGTCATGCCATCCGGCGCGACTCCTTACTTCCGCGGCGCCTTGTCCGCGGTGAACTCGTAGTCGTGTTGATTGTCCAGGAGCTTCAGCGAGGGCTTGCCACCGTTGCGACTCACGACGAAGGGCGTATCGAGGAAGGCGGGGTCCAGCGTCACGAAGCTGATCGTGCCGTCGTCGTTCTTGCGCGTGCCCATCTTGCTGGTGAAGGTGCGGAAAGCGAAGCTGACGTCCGACCCGTGGCGCGTCACCTTCAGCGAGCCCAGCTCGGGGCTGCTGTAGCGACCCGCCAGCGCCGCCACCGCATCGCGATCCGGAACGAGAGAGATGCGCGCGAACTCGGTCGCGAGTTCGGCCTTGTTGCGCGCCGCAGCGGCCGCGACGTCGCTGGTCGCTTCGGGCTTGCCATCGTAGAGCAGTTCCAGCAGTCGGCGCTGGAAAGGACGCAGCAACAGCTGACCGTCGTCCGCGCTGGTCAGGAGCACGGCGCCGATGCCTGCCGACGGAATCAACAGGATGTCGCTCTTGTAGCCGAACAGGCTGCCACCGTGATGGATCACGTCGACGCCATAGGTGCTGTCGGTCATCAGGCCCATGCCGTAGGTGCCGTTCTCGCCCGTCGCCACATTGGGAATGCGTCGCTCCAGCAGGTTCTTGGCCGACACGTATTGCGTGCCGTCGTCGAGACGTCCCTCGTCGAGTTCGAAGCGCACGTACTTGATCAGGTCGTTGGCCGTCGACCACGCACCGCCCGCGGGGCGGTAGGGCAGCACCGCGCGATTGAGCGAGCGGCCGTTCGACCCGAGATCGGCGGGGCGACCATCCGGCCCGTCGGAGTACGGCTGCGCCCAGTTCTCGGACATGGCCTTGGAGTAGTCGAACGTGGTCGCCGTCATCCCCAGGGGACCGAACACCTTCTCCTGCATCGCGCGGTCATAGGCCTGCCCGAGTTCCAGGTCGGGGTGCACGATGTGGCCGCCGATGAAGCCCGCGGCCGACGCCATCAGGTTGTTGTACTGGAAGACCTCGCCGAATTTGCTGGTGGGCTCGGTCGCGGCGAGCTGCACGAATGTGGCGGACGGCGGCGTCCTCGGAGACGTGTTGAAAAGCCACTCGAAGTCTTTGCGGGGCAGTCCCGTGCAGGCGCATACGAGGCTCTTCACCTTGACCTTGGCGGTGGTCTCGGCACTTCCAAGACGGAACGCGGGGTAGAGCTCGGTCACCGGCTGGTCCCAGGCGAGCTTGCCCTCGTCCACGAGCTTGGCGAGCAGGAGCGTCGACATGCCCTTGGTGTTGGACGCGATCATGAACTCGCTGTCCGCATCGACCGGAGTCGACGCACCCAGCACGCGGACGCCGAGACCGGTGGAGTAGATCGTGCCCTTGCGCGTGGTGATCGCAAACGATGCCCCGGGGATGCCCAGCGTCTTCATCGAGTCGGCGACGAAGGCTCGCAGCTGGGCGATGCGGGCGTCGTCCATCGGATTGGCAGCCTTGCCCGCGAAGGTCTCGCGCACGTAACCGGCGGGGCGCAAGCTTTGCAGGACCAGGCTCACCGCGGCGGCGCGCTTTTCGGCGGTGGCCTGGCTGCCGTCCATCATGAGGACCATCCAACTCTTGCCGGAACGGTACGCGACGGCTTGCATCTCTCGTTTTTCGTTCGGGCTGGTCTCGTAGTCCACGACGACCCGCTCGTCCCAGCCATTGCGCGCCGGCCGGGGCGTGACGAGCTTGGGGGCTCGCGAGCGTTCGGGCGCCCAAAGCTGCCAGGCGGCTGCCACCGCCGACGAGGCATCCGTCGCCTCGCCCGCCTCCACCAGCGCGAGCCAGTAGTCACCCTCCGGCGACGTCAGCTGGAGCAGCCTGGTCTTGTCCGCTTGCGACCGCATGGCCGGGCGGCCACGCGCTTGGCGGGATGAGGCCCAGGGCCGCCTACCGCCGTCCGCCCTTTTGCTGCCACAGGGGCTTCTTGCCCTTGAGGTGCCGCTCGATCCCTTCGTTGA
>JACMOG010000826.1 GCA_014378125.1 Vitreoscilla sp.
CCGGTCATCTTCAGCACGTTGAACAGGATGTTGGCGGCGTCCAGGTTCGGGCACACCAGCACGTTGGCCGCGCCCTTGAGCGTGGAGTCGGGCAGCAGCGTCTCGCGCAGTTCCTCGCTGAACGCGGCGTCGCCCTGCAGCTCGCCGTCGGCGGCCACGTCGGGAAAGCGTTGCACGAACAGGTCGCGCGCCGCACGCATCTTCTTCGCCGACGGACGCTGGCTGCTGCCGAACATCGAGTGCGACAGGAAGGCCACCTGCGGCACGAGGCCGAAGCGGCGCACCTCCTCGACGCTCATCGCGGCGATGTCGGCCAGCTGTTCCGCCGTCGGGTCGTCGTTGACGGAGGTGTCGGCGATGAACAGCGTGTGCTTGTCCAGCAGCAGGGCGTTGACCGTGGCGAAGCCGTGCGTGCCGGGGCGCTGGCTCACCACCTCGCGCAGGTGTCCGAAGTGGCGGTCGAAGCGTCCCACCAGGCCGCACAGCAGCGCGTCGGCGTCGCCCAGGTGCACCATCAGCGCCGCGATGGTGGTGTTGGAGCGGCGCACGGCGGCCTTGGCCATCTCGGGCGTGACGCCGTCACGCGCGTTGAGGCGGTGGTACGTCTCCCAGTATTGGCGGAAGCGCGTGTCGTCCTCGGGATTCACGATCTCGAAGTCGCGACCCGCCTGCAGGCGCAGGCCCGCGCGCTCGATGCGGGTGGCGATCACCGCGGGGCGGCCGACCAGGATCGGCATGACCAGGCGCTCGTCCAGCGCGATCTGCACGGCACGCAGCACGCGCTCGTCCTCGCCCTCGGCGTAGACCACGCGCTTCGGCGCCTGCCGCGCCGCTGAGAACAGCGGGCGCATCAGCATGCCGGTGTGCGACACGAAGCGGTCGAGCGAGTGCACGTAGGCGTCGAAGTCCTTGATCGGGCGCGTGGCCACGCCCGAGGCCTCGGCGGCGCGGGCCACGGCCGGCGCGATGCGCAGGATCAGGCGCGAGTCGAACGGCGTCGGGATCAGGTAGTCGGCGCCGAAGCGCAGCTCGCGGCCCGGGTACGCCGCGGCCACCTCGCCCGAGATCTCGGCCTTGGCGAGGTCGGCGATCTCCTTGACGCAGGCGATCTTCATCGCCTCGGTGATCCGCGTGGCGCCGCAGTCGAGCGCGCCGCGGAAGATGTAGGGAAAGCACAGGACGTTGTTGACCTGGTTCGGATAGTCCGACCGGCCGGTGGCGATGATGCAGTCCGGGCGCACCGACTTCGCCAGCTCCGGGCGGATCTCCGGCTCGGGGTTGGCCAGCGCCAGGATGATGGGCCTGTCGGCCATCGACACCACCATGTCGGCGCTGATCGCGCCGGCGGCCGAACAGCCCAGCACGACGTCAGCGCCCGCCATCGCGTCGGCCAGCGTGCGCATGGCCGTCACCTTCTGGTAACGCTTCTTCGACTCGTCCAGCTTGTCCTCGCGGGGGTCGTGGATGACGCCCTTGGAGTCGCACACGGTGATGTTGGCGCGGGTGACGCCCAGCTCCACGAACAGGTCGAGGCAGGCGATGGCCGCCGCGCCGGCGCCCGACACCGCGATCTTGACCTCGCCGATCTTCTTGCCCACCAGCTCGAGGCCGTTGATCAGCGCGGAGGTGGAGATGATGGCGGTGCCGTGCTGGTCGTCGTGGAACACCGGGATGTTCATGCGCTCGCGCAGCTTCTTCTCGATGTAGAAGCACTCCGGCGCCTTGATGTCCTCCAGGTTGATGCCGCCCAGCGTGGGCTCCAGCGCCGCGATGATGTCGACGAGCTTGTCGGGATCGCGCTCGGCCAGCTCGATGTCGAACACGTCGATGCCCGCGAACTTCTGGAACAGGCAGCCCTTGCCTTCCATCACCGGCTTGCCGGCGAGCGGGCCGATGCCGCCCAGGCCGAGCACCGCCGTGCCATTGGTGATCACGCCGACGAGGTTGGCGCGCGAGGTGTACTCGGCTGCGAGCGA
>JACMOG010000075.1 GCA_014378125.1 Vitreoscilla sp.
CAATCAAGTTCGCGGACTTCTTCCCCTGCGAATGTTGTCTGCAGGCAGGCCGGGCGTGGAACGGCGAACCGGGCGAGTCTCTTTTGTGAGGTAAAGGAGGAGGAGGCCGCAGGCCGACGGGGGACACGAACAAAAGAGACTTGCCCGGTGAGTCGTGACTGACCCCGCGCGCCCCGCAAACCGACACCCCGCAAACCGACACCCCGCAAACCGACACCCCGCAAACCGACACCCCGCAAACCGACACCCCGCAAACCGACGCACCCCGCAATCCGGTGATGATCCAAAAAATTTGGGCATATGCAGCTGTTCACGGCCGCCGCCGCCGGGGCGCGCGATGTCCGACAATGGCCGCATGCGCCAAGCCATCGACCGACTCCAGGGCTCGCTGATCCGCGAGATCGCCAACGCCGGCATGGGCCGTCCGGACGTACTGCCGTTCTGGTTCGGCGAGAGCGACGAGGTCACGCCCGAGGTGATCCGGCGCGCGGCCATCGAGTCGCTGGAGCGTGGCGAGACGTTCTATTCGCAGAACCTGGGCCTGCCCGAGCTGCGCGACGCGCTGGGGCGCTACACCACGTCGCTGCACGGCCCCGCGGCGTTCGGCGCCGATCGCGTGGTGGTCACGTCGGGCGGCGTCAACGGGCTGATGCTCGCCTCGCAGGCCCTGGTGGACGCGGGCGACGAGGTGGTGGTGGTCACGCCCGTGTGGCCCAACCTGGTCGCGCAGCCCGCCATCATGGGCGCCAGCGTGCGCTGCATCGCGCTGACGCCGGTGGACGGCGCCTGGACGCTGGACATCGACGTGCTGCTGGCCGCGGTCACGCCGCGCACGAAGATGCTGGTGGTCAACGCCCCCAACAATCCCACCGGCTGGACGCTGGCGCGCGCCGAGCAGCAGCGCCTGCTCGATCACTGCCGCGTCACCGGCACGTGGCTGCTGGCCGACGAGGTGTACGAGCGGCTGTACTTCGAGACCACCGCCAACGGCTGCGCGCCCAGCTTCCTCGACATCGCCGCGCCCGACGACCGGCTCATCGTGGCGCACAGCTTCTCCAAGAGCTTCCTGATGACGGGCTGGCGGCTGGGCTGGCTGGTGGTGCCAGCCACGCTGGTGGACGCGCTGGGCAAGCTGATCGAGTTCAATACCTCCTGCGCCAGCGTGTTCACGCAACGCGCCGCGCTCGCCGCGCTGGCGCACCGCGAGGAGATCACGCCGGCCATCGTGGCGCACCTGAAGACCTGCCGCGACACGCTGGTGCCGCTGCTGGCCGCCATCCCCGGCGTGCAGGTGGCGTCGCCGCGCGGCGGCATGTACGCGTTCTTCCGGCTGGAGGGCTTCGACGATTCCCTGGCCGTGGCCCGCCGCCTGGTGCTGGAGGCCGGCCTGGGCCTCGCGCCCGGCGCCGCGTTCGCGCCCGAGGCGGCCGGCTGGCTGCGCTGGTGCTTCGCCGCGAAGGACACGGCCCGTTTGGTGGAGGGCGTGCGGCGCTTGCGGGTCTGGCTCGAGGGGTCAGGCACCTCCGCCGTACCCGGCGGTGGTGCCTGACCCCGGACGTGCAGCAAGGCGGGGGATCGAGGCATTGCCCGCGGGTACGGGGGAGATGCCAGGCCCCTATGCTGCCGCGAAGTCCACCGTCGCCAGCAGCCCGCGCCCCTGCTCCCCATCCGACAACGAGATGACCGCCTCGTTGCGATGCGCCGCGCGCTCGGCGATGGCCAGGCCCAGGCCGCTGCCCGGCGTCACCTGGCCGGGGATGCGGTAGAAGCGCTCGAACACCTTCTGGCGCAGGTGCGGCGCGATGCCCGGGCCTTCGTCGGCGATGGTGAGGCGGCAGCCCTGCGCGCCGCGGCATTCCAGGCGCACGTGGATGCGGCCCGACGCGGGCGTGTACTTGATGGCGTTGCTGACGAGGTTGTCCACCAGCGCGGCCATGCTCTCCAGGTGCACCGGGCGCACGCAGTCGGCGTCGGCCTGGAACTCGATCTCGATGTCGCGCTGCAGCGCCAGCGGCGCGGCCATGGCCAGGCGATCGCGCACCACGGCGTCGAGCGCGGTGTGCGGCAGCGGCTCGGCGTCGGGCTCGGCGCGGGCGCGCTCCAGCGCCAGCAGCTGGTGCACCAGGTGGGTGGCGCGGACCACGCCTTCGCGCAGTCCCGCGCTCACCTCGGCGTTGCGCTCGATGCCGGTGCTGCCCGGGTTCTGCAGCAGGTGCGCGTTGAGCTGGATGGCGGCCAGCGGCGTCTTCAGCTCGTGCGCCCCGTCGGTGAGGGACTCGCGCTCGTGCTCGATGCGCTGGCGCAGCCGCCCCATCAGGTGGTTGATGGCCGACACCAGCGGCGAGAGCTCGCGGTACTTGGAGTCGGCCAGCGGCGTGAGGTCGGTGCCCGAGCGGGTCTCGATGGCCTGCGCGATGGAGCCCAGCGGCCGCAGGCCGATGCCCACGATGAGCCACGCCGGCACCAGCAGCAGCGGCAGGCTGAACACGGTGGACTTCTGGAGGAAGGTGATGCCCGACATCGACAGCATCCACTTGTCGTCGACCTCGTGGTTGCGTTCCACGACCAGGCCGGAGCCCGCGTCGCGCTGCACGCTGCGCACCCAGGCATTCACGTAACGTGCCTCGGGGCTGCCCACCTGCGGCAGGGCGTCGGGCAGGTCGGGGCGCGAGTCGTAGACCAGGCGATCGCCCTTCCATACCCGTACCCGTACCTGCGAGTGGTAGTCCAGCTCGTGGAACATCTCGCGGCGAACCTGCTCGATCGACGCGGCCGACTCCTGGATGGCCGCATCGTCGCCTGCCACGCGCTCCAGGTGCAGCAGCAGCTCGGTGGCGTGCGCGCGGTTCTCCGCGGCGGTGCGCGCGCGCTGCGTGGCCTTGGCGTCGTCGATGACGTAGCCCATGCCGCCCACCGCCACTGCCAGGATGACGGCGCTGAAGCCGAGCATCAGGCGCCGGAACAGCGACGACTGGTGCGCGGGCCGGCTACGCCGCATCGCGCTGCACCATGTAGCCCACGCCGCGCACCGTGCGGATGTAGCCGTCGCCGATCTTCTTGCGCAGGTTGGAGATGTGCACGTCCAGCGTCTGGCCCTCGCTGAACGGCAGCGCGCGGCGCTCCAGCTCCACGCGCGTGAGCACGCGGTCGGACTGCTTCATCAACGTGAGCAGCAGGTTGAACTCCGTGCGCGAGAGCGTGACGGGCGCGCCCGCGCGCGTGACCTGCATGCGGCGCTCCTCCACCACCAGGTCGCGCAGCGTCCACTGCGACTCGGCGTCGGCCGCGCCACCGCTGCGCCGCACGATGGCGCGCAGGCGCACCAGCAGCTCGGGGATCTCGAAAGGCTTGATGAGGTAGTCGTCGGCGCCGGCGTTGAAGCCCCTGAGGCGATCCTGCAGCGCGTCGCGCGCCGTCATGATGAGCACCGGCACGGTGATGCCCGCGCCGCGCAGCTGGCGCAGCACGGCGTTGCCGTCGCCGTCGGGCAGGCCCAGGTCGAGCAGCACCGCGTCGAAGGTCTCGGCCTGCAGGTGGGGCTCGATGTCGGCGGCCAGGCGCACCCACACCGCCTGGTGGCCTTCTTCCTTGAAGGCCGTCAGCAGCGCCCGGCCGATGGTCAGGTCGTCTTCGATCATGAGTATCTTCACACCGCCAGCATACCGACCCGGCGGGATATATTGGATCGGGCCTCACCCGTATTGCAGAAACTTGATTCGGGTATCTCCCCGACTCTCCATTGAGGGTATTCCCGAGAATCTCCGGGAAACCCCGCGGGGATTCTTCAGAAAGTCTTCAGAAGCGGTCGCTCCCAGTTGACGGAGGGTCGCCGCGGGCGTGGTAGAACCCTGTCTGAACATTGCCTTCATGGTTTCTTTAGAGGGCGCGGATCGGCGTTGACCGGGATATTGCCGCGCGGGAATATCTCGACGTCTGCCGATCCGTCCGCGTGCATCATGCCGGTCGACGGGCTGCAGCAAGTTCCTCAGATCAACAATATTCAAGAGACAAACCAATGAAGAACCGCAATGCAGCCGGGCGCGTCGACGCCGGGCATCGCCGCGCCGGCTTCCGGCGACTACCCGTGGCGGAGGGCTGCGTGTTGCTCATGCTGGGGCTCGCCGGCTCGGCGCATGGCCAGGCGGCGGTGGCCGCCAGGCCGGCCGCCTCCGCGGCCTCGGCCGCCGACGCGCAGGAGCAGCAGGTGGTGGTCACCGGCATCCGGCGCGGCATCGAGGACGCGATCGCCACCAAGAAGAACGCCACGTCCATCGTCGAGGCGATCTCGTCGGAGGACATCGGAAAACTGCCGGACAACACCGTGGCCGAGTCGCTGGCGCGCCTCACCGGCGTGGCCACGCAGCGCAACAAGGCCAATGGCAAGGCCACCGACATCAGTGTGCGCGGCATGTCGCCCAGCTTCAACGGCTCGCTGCTGAATGGCCGCGAGCAGGCGTCCACCAGCGACACGCGCAGCCCCGAGTTCGACCTGTTTCCCGCCGAGCTCACCGGCTCGGTACTGGTCTACAAGACGCCCGACGCCAACCTGATGGCGCAGGGCCTGGCCTCGACGATCGACCTGCACACCCTGCGCCCGCTGGACTTCCCGGGGCGCGTGGTGGTGGCCAACTACAAGCGCGAACGCATCGGCGTCGACACGGGCGCGGACGTCGGCTCCGGACACCGCGCCACGCTATCCATCGTCGACCAGTTCTTCGACCACACGCTGGGCGTCTCGCTGGGCCTCACCAGCTTCAAGGAAGACAACGGCAGCGAGCTCACGTTCGACAACTGGGGCGGCGGCACGGCCACGCTCGATTTCAACGGCGCCAGTGCGATCGTGCCGGCCGGCTTCCTGTACGACACGCAGCACCGCAAGAGCCAGCGCGACGGCCTGTCGCTGACCGTGCAGTGGAAGCCCAACGACAAGTTCAAGACCACCACCGACATCTTCTGGTCGCGCGGTAGCGAGTCCACCAAGAAGACCGGCCTCGAAGGGGCCATCGCGTATGGCACGGGTCCCTACGATCCCAACGGCGCGCTCACCAATGCGGTCGTCGTCGACGGCGTGGCCACCAGCGGCACCCTCAGCAACTACAAGGGCGACGTCCGCAACCACATGTACTCGGACAAGGACCACTTCCTGTCGCTAGGCTGGAACGGCGATGTCCGGCTGTCCGATTCGTGGCACGTCGAGGCCGACCTGTCGCACTCGCGCGGCGTCAAGGCGCTGAGCAACTACGAGACCACCGCAGGCCAGCCGGGCAACACGCCGGCCGACCAGCTCGGCTCGATCTCGTGGACGGGCTTCAACGGCAGCAACTTCTCGCAGGTGAAGTACACGCCCAGCCTCAACTACGCCGACCGCAGCGTGGCGGTGCTCACCGACGTCGATGGCTGGGGCGGGGGTCCCGCCACCCCGCAGGCCGGCTACGTGTCGCTGCCCAACATCTCCGACAACCTCAACGCGGTGCGCCTGGCCTCGCACAACGACTTCACCTGGGGTCCCGTGGTGGGCACGCACCTGGGCGTCAACTTCTCCAACCGCCAGAAGTCGCGCACCGGCGAGGAGGGCCGGCTGTCCATCCTGAGCGACGACGGCTACGCCAGCGTCACGATGCCCGGCTCGGGCGTGCAGGAGGCGGGCGCCTCCGGCATCCTGGTGGCGTCGTTCGACCCCACCGGCACGCTGGGCACCATCTACGGCCTCAACCGCTGGGTGGACGCCACCGTCCTGTCGCGCAACTGGGAGGTCAAGGAAAAGGTGTCCACGCTGTACGGCCAGGCCGACCTCGAGGGCGAACTGGGTCCGGTGTCCTACATCGGCAACATCGGCATGCAGCTGGTGCACACGAACCAGGGTTCCAGCGGCAACCAGATCGACCTGGCCCATTGCCTGGGGCACGAGGTGACCACCTGCTCCTACGTGGAGCGTTCCGACGGCACCAGCTACAACAACTGGTTGCCCAACCTGAACCTGGCGTTCGACCTGGGGCACGACCAGAAGCTGCGCCTGGGCGCCGGCAAGCAGATGTCGCGGCCCGACCTGGACAACCTCAAGGCCGGCCCCGACTTCGACGTCGAGTCCGCCACGAACCTGGAGCCGGCGCTCACCGGCCACGCCGGCAACCCGAAGCTGAAGCCCTACGCGGCGCGCTCGGTGGACCTGTCGTACGAGAAGTACTTCGGCAACCACGGCTACGTGA
>JACMOG010000827.1 GCA_014378125.1 Vitreoscilla sp.
CCGGTGGCGCCGGCGCCCGCGCCGGCCGATGACAGCTTCCTGAGCTCGCTGCTCGGGCCGCCGTACATCTTCCCCGGCCTCGCCGGCCTCGTGGTGCTGCTGGGCGGCTTCCTGTTCTGGCGCAAGCGCCAGGGCGGCGACCGCAACAAGTTCTCGGGCGAAACCTCGTTCATCGAGAGCAAGATCCAGCCGGATTCGTTCTTCGGAGCGAGCGGCGGCCAGCGCGTGGACACGCGTGACGGCGCGGCCAACTCGGCCTCGTCCTCGCTCAACTACTCGCTGAGCCAGCTCGACGCCATCGGCGACGTGGATCCGGTGGCCGAGGCCGACGTGTACCTGGCCTACGGCCGCGACCTGCAGGCCGAGGAAATCCTGAAGGAGGCGCAACGCTCCGACCCGGATCGCCTGGCCATCCGCACCAAGCTGCTCGAGGTCTACGCCAAGCGCGCCGACCTGAAGACGTTCGAGACGCAGGCGCGCCAGCTGCAGGGCCTCACCAACGGCCACGGCGAGGACTGGGTCAAGGCGCAGGAACTGGGCCGCCAGATCGACCCCACGAACCCGCTGTACACCGAAGGCGGCGAGTACGCCATCGTCGACACGGATCCGATGCCGCTCAACCCGCTGGGCGACGACGCCGAAGAGCAGACGCTGATGCGTCCGCCAGGCAAGGCCGAGGGCGCGAACGACTTCTCGTCCACCGACCTGCCCATCGACTTCGACCATGACGAACTGCCCACGGTGCAGCCGGGCGAGCCCACCACCACGCCGCAGACCATCTCGCCCACCTTGCCCATGACCATGGACTCGGGCGACACGGCGCGCCAGCCGCATGCCAGCGCCGCCACGCACGACGTGCCGTTCGAGGTCAGCGACTTCGACCTCGAGCCGGGCCACGTCGAGGTGCCGACCATCCCCGAGCCGCCGGTGCATGCGCCAGCCCACGCGCCGGCCGCGGCGAAGGCGCCGGTTGCAGGCGACCCGTCGATCGACTTCGACTTCGGCGACCTGTCGCTCGATCTCGACAAGCCGGTCCATGTGGTCGACGACCACGCGGCGTCGGTGCTGCCCGACCTCGACATGGGCAGCGCCCACGGCGAGAGCGAGCCCATGGCCCGCAAGATCGAGCTGGCCGACGAGTTCCGCCGTATCGGCGACCACGAAGGCGCGCGCGAGCTGCTCGAAGAAGTGGTGAGCAAGGCCGATGGCCCTCTGAAGGCACGCGCACAGACGATGCTGGACGCCTTGGGTTAACCTCGGCGGGGTGACGACACCCTACCCACACGACTCCACGAGCACGCCGGGCCTCGCACCCGGCCAGCCCGAATCCGAGACCCCGAGCACGCCCGAGCTGGACGACGCCGCAGAAGCGGCCTCGCCACCCGGGCGTGTCGCATTGGGCATCGCCTATCGCGGCGGCAACTACCACGGCTGGCAGTCGCAGTCCGACGGCAACACCGTGCAGGACAAGCTCGAGCGCGCACTGGGCGAGTTCGTCGGCCTGCTCCGTGGGCAGGTGGTCGCCACGGTCTGCGCCGGCCGCACCGACGCCGGCGTGCACGCGCTCAACCAGGTGGTGCATTTCGACGCCCCGGTCTCGCGCGAGATCTTCTCGTGGGTGCGCGGCACCAACCGGTTCCTGCCCGAAGACATCGCCGTGCAGTGGGCGCAGAACGTGGAGCCCGACTCCCACGCGCGCAACGGCGCGCGCGGGCGCCAGTACGCGTTCCTCGTGCGCGAGTCGGCCGCGCGGCCGGCCATCGAGGCAGGGCAGTGCGGCTGGGTGTTCCGTGCGCTCGACATCACGCGCATGCGCGCCGCGGCGCAACTGCTGATCGGCGAACACGACTTCAGCTCGTTCCGCGCGTCGGCCTGCCAGGCGTTGTCGCCGGTCAAGCAGATGCGCCGCATCGACATCAACCGCATCGGCGACTACTGGCGCTTCGACTTCGAGGCCAGCGCGTTCCTGCACCACATGGTGCGCAACCTGATGGGCGCGCTGATCGCCATCGGCAGCGGCCAATACCCGCCGGAGACCATGGCCGAACTGCTGGCACAGCGCGACCGCGCGCTGGCGCCGCCCACGTTCCCCGCGGCCGGCCTGTACTTCCTCGGCCCGCTCTACGACCCGCACCTGGCCGTGCCGCGCCGAACGGCCGCGCACGACTGGCTGCCGCGCGTGCCGGTGGAACTGGCGCGACCCGACGAGGCGTTCCCGTTCGTCTCGGGGGCCATCGCAAAGCAGTAGAGGATGGGCGATCGGTCTGCGGTTGCGTTGCGGCTGCGTCTGCGGGTGCGGTTTGCGGGCGCAGTTGTGTTTTTTGCGGGGCGCGCGGGATCAGTCACGACTCACCGGGCAAGTCTTTTTTGTTCGTGTCCCCCGCCGGCCTTCGGCGCGGCTCCTCCTTGACCTCACAAAAGAGACTCGCCCGGTTCGTCGTTCC
>JACMOG010000828.1 GCA_014378125.1 Vitreoscilla sp.
CGCGGCCGGTGCGGCGCTGGTCGACATCGACCGTGTGACGCGCGAACTGTCTGCGCTGGTGGAAAGCATTTCCATGCAGGCGCAGAGCGAAGCGCAGTCCGCGAACGTGGTGGCCTCCAACATCCAGCACATCTTCGCCGTGACCGAGCAGACCGGCGACGGCACGCGTTCCACCGCGCAGATCGTTCGCGAGCTGTCGCGTACCGCGGAAGAATTGCGCCAATCGGTGTCCCGGTTCAAGATCGCCTAGATGCTGGCCCCCCTCGCTCCTCCCGTCGCTGCCCCGGTAGGGGGAGCACGGATTGGCTCGGATGCGATCCTCGCTTCCCGTGTCTCTCTTGCGTTGAAGAGTTGAGACCCCCCTTGCCAGCATGCCCCTTGGGGTATGCGCGCTGGAGATGACGTTGAGTGAACAAACAGCGCACGCAGTGCCTGCAGACCTGAGCACGTTGGCCTGGGTGGCCGATGAGCTCCGCCGTACCCTGGACAATGCCCACAAGGCGCTGCGGCGCCAGGTGCGCGAGACCGAGACCGCGCCGCAGGGCACCGAGATCGACGGCACCGCCTCGGCGGCGCTGCTGCAAGCCCGCACCTTGTTCCACCAGGGCGCTGGCGCGCTCGACATGGTCGGCCAGGCCGAAGGCGCCCGCATGCTGCGCGCCAGCGAGCAGGCCGTGCTGCGCCTGATGCAGAAGGTGCGCCAGCTCGACGGCAACACCGCCACCATCATCGAACGGTCGTCGTTCGCGCTGCTCGATTTCCTGCGCCGCCGCCTGTCGGGCAAGGACGTGTCGCCGCTCGCGCTGTTCCCGCAGTACCGCGAGGTGCAGACGCTCGCCGGCGCCGACCGCATCCATCCGGCCGACCTGTGGTCGTCCGATTCGCAGTCGCAGGCCGGCATGCTGGCCGATGCCGCCCCCGCGCTCGCCAAGGCCTCGGCCGGCGCGCACGTGATGGCGCTCAAGCCCGACGCCGATACGCGTGGCCGCATGGAGCAGTGCATGCTCGCGCTGCTGCGCGGGCCGGCGGGTCCGGCCGCCATGCAGATGAGCCAGCTGTTCGCCGGCCTCGCCGCGGGCGCCTCCGGCAAGCTGGCGGGCCTGTGGTCCGTGGCCGCCGCATTCTTCGAAGCGCAGGCGCAGGGCCGCCTGTCGGCCGACGTCTACAGCAAGCGACTCACCTCGCGCCTGCTGGCCCAGGTGCGCCTGGCCGAGCGTGGCCAGGCCGAGGTCTCCGACCGCCTCACGCAGGACCTGCTGTTCTTCTGCAGCCGCGCGCTGCAGGGCGACGACGCCAAGGCGCCGCGATTGACGGCCGTGCGCAAGGCGTTCGGGCTGTCGGCGCTGGCCCCGGTGGACTACGAGCAGGAGGCGCTCGGCCAGTACGACCCGGCGTTGATTCCCCTGGCGCGTCGCCGCGTCGAGGCACTGAAGGAATCGTGGTCGTCGGCCACGGCCGGCCAGTCGGGACTCGCGGCCAGCCTGCGCGAGCAGGCCACGCTGGTGGCCGACTCGGTGCGCAAGCCCCATCCCGAAGGCGAGCACATGGCGCGCGCGCTCGACGCCGCCGTCACCCAGGTGGCCGAAGGCAGCGCCGTTCCCTCGCCCAACCTGGCGATGGAAGTGGCCACCAGCCTGCTGTGCCTGGACGCCGCCCTCGACGACGCCGACATCGCCGACGCCTCGTTCGGCACCCGCATCCACCAGCTCGCCGAGCGCATCGACCTGGCACGCCAGGGCCGCACGCCCGGCCCGATCGAGCCGTGGATGGAAGACCTCTACCGCCGCGCCTCCGACCGCCAGACCATGGGCAGCGTCGTCCAGGAGCTGCGTTCCTCGCTGGCCGACGTCGAGGGCCACCTCGACAAGTTCAACCGCAACCCGGCCGAGCGCGAGCTGCTGGTGCCGGTGCCGGCCAAGCTGTCGGCCATGCGCGGCGTGCTGTCCGTGCTGGGCCTCGACCAGGCCGGCCACGCCGTCGTGCGCATGCGCGACGAGGTCGATACCGTGCTGGCGCAGTCGCGCGAAGGCGTCGAGGTCGACGCCGCGCAGCGTGCGCTGTCCGACCAGGCCGTGGGTCGCCTGGCCGCCAACGTCGGCGCACTGGGTTTCCTCATCGACCTGCTGGGCGTGCAGCCGCAGCTGGCCAAGTCGCTGTTCAAGTTCGATGCCGACACCGGCCGCCTCGAGACGGTGATGGGTCGCACGGACGAGACCGCCACGGCCGAGCCCGACGCGCCCGCCGCGCACGAAAGCGAACTGCTGGAGCAGGTGCAGTCGCTGGCCGCCGCGGCCGGCGACGACGGCGCCTCGAAGGCCGAGATCATCCACAAGCTCGACGGGCTGGCGCAGCAGGCCGTCGCCTCCGACGAGAAGGGCATCGCCGACGCCGCCAAGGCCGCCAGCAAGGCGCTGTCGCGTAGCGACGAGAGCGGCGCCAGCGAAGTGCGCCAGGAGATCGCCCAGGCGATGTCCGACTTCGCCGCCCCGACGCCGCCCGCGCCGATCGCGGCCGCCCCGGCCGTGTCGGCCACCGCCACCGCCGAAGACGACGAGATGCTCGACGTCTTCTTCGAGGAGGCCGACGAGGTCATCGCCAGCGCCCGCGAAAGCCTCGAGAAGCTGGCCGAGGATCCGCAGCACTTCGAATCCATCTCCACCGTCCGCCGCGCGATCCACACCCTCAAGGGCAGCTCGCGCATGGTCGGCCTGAAGGACTTCGGCGAAGCCGCCTGGGCCTGCGAGCAGTTGTACAACGCGCGCCTGGCCGAGGCCGTCATCGAGGCCGATCCGGAGCTGCGCACGTTCTCGCTGAACGTGCTCGACGAGCTCGAGGGCTGGGTCAAGGCGCTGGTCGCCCGCAACGCCACCGGCTTCCACAGCGCGCCCATCGTGGCCGCCGCCACCGCGCTGCGCGCTGGCGTCGATCCGGACGCCGGGCCGGTCAAGCCCAGGGCGCACGCCGCGGTCGACAGCACCGCGGTGCTGTCGCCCTCCGTTGGCCACGCGCACGGCGCGCAGGACGACTTCGAGCCCGCGCCCGAAGAGGCCGGCGACACAGAGATCCTCGAAGACTTCGCATCGACCGCTTCCGGCGACCTCGACGAGGCCGCCGCCAAGCCGGCCGAGCACGCGCCGGCCGTCGCCTTCACGCTGAACCTGCCGGGCGATTCCGACACGCCCGAACCGCCCGCCCACGACGTTCACGAGCCGACGCGGTACCTGGAAGAGCGCACCGTCGTCCAGCCGATGGAGCACGCGCCCACCTACGCGGCGCCCAACTTCGAATTCGACCTCGGCGACCTCGACAAGAGCAAGCCGGTGGAGGACTCCGAGCGCACGCATGTCACGTCGCGCGACGACCCTGCAGACCACGCCGACCACACCGACCACGGCCCGGACACCGTCCCCGCCGCGTTCGTCGACGAGACCTCGTTCGACCTGCTGCCGGCGCAACGCACCGCCGAGCCGGCCGCCAACGACGCCGCCGTCTCCGACGCGCCGGCCACCGGCACGCGCGCGTTCGACACGCTCACCGTCGGTGCCCAGCTGCCGGCCGACCACGCCGAGAACTACAAGGTCATCGGTTCGCTGCGCATCGGCCTGGGCCTGTTCAACATCTTCCTGAACGAGGCCGACGAGCAGTCGCGCCGCCTGTGCACCTCGCTCGCCGAGTGGGTGCTCGAGCTGCCGCGC
>JACMOG010000829.1 GCA_014378125.1 Vitreoscilla sp.
GCCATCGCCTACATGACGGCGTATGAGGCCAAGTACGGCAAGGACAGCGTGTCCACCTTCGGCGGCCACGCCTGGGACGCCGGCCAGCTGATGGCCGCGGCGGGGCCGGTGGCGCTGAAGAAGGCCCAGCCGGGCACGCCCGAGTTCCGCGCCGCGCTGCGCGACGCGCTCGGGAACACGAAGAACCTGGCCGGCGCGCACGGCATCTTCAACATGAGCCCCACCGACCACCTCGGCCTCGACCAGCGCGCCCGCGTGATGGTCAAGATCGAGAACGGCACGTGGAAGGTCCAGGAGTGAGCATGGCCCAGCCCTTCCAGCTGCAGAGCTACATCGGCGGCCGCTTCGTGGGCGCGCGCGCGGGCGTGGCGCTCGCGAGCGCGGTCGACGGGCGCGTGGTGGCGCACGCGCACGCGGACGAGCTCGACTTCGGCGAGGCCGTCGACCATGCGCGCCGCGTGGGCGTGCCATCGCTGCTCGCGCTCGACTTCCAGCAGCGCGCCGCGCGACTGAAGGCGCTGGCCAGGTTCCTGATGGAACGCAAGGAGTCGCTGTACGCCATCTCCGCGCACACCGGCGCCACGCGCGCCGACAGCTGGATCGACGTGGAGGGCGGCGCGGGCACCCTGTTCGCGTACGCCAGCATGGGCAGCAACGAGCTGCCGTCCGGCAACCTGGTGCACGAGGGCCCGGCCATGGCGCTGGGCAAGAAGGGCCAGTTCTCCGGCACCCACGTGCTGGTGCCGCGGCGCGGCGTGGCGGTGCACATCAACGCGTTCAACTTCCCCGTCTGGGGCGCGCTCGAGAAGTTCGCGCCCAGCTTCCTGGCGGGCATGCCCTGCATCGTGAAGCCGGCCACGTCCACCAGCTACCTCACCGAGGCGATGATGCGGCTGGTGGTCGAATCCGGCCTGCTGCCGGAGGGCGCGTTGCAGCTCGTGGTGGGCTCGACGGGCGACCTGCTCGACCGCGTGAACGGCCAGGACATCGTCACCTTCACCGGTTCGGCCGACACCGCCGCGAAGCTGCGCGTGCGCCCGAACCTGATCGCCCACAGCGTGCCGTTCAACGCCGAGGCCGACTCGCTCAACTGCGCGGTGCTGGCCGACGACGTGACACCGGACGACGTGGAGTTCGACCTGTTCGTCAAGGAAGTCGCGCGCGAGATGACGGCCAAGGCGGGGCAGAAGTGCACCGCCATCCGCCGCGCGATCGTGCCGCGCCGCCACCTCGACGCCGTCGTCGAGCGCCTGAAGGCGCGGCTGGCCAGGGTGGTGGTGGGCGACCCGTCGCTCGAAGGCGTGACCATGGGCGCGCTGGCGTCGCACGAGCAGCAGCGCGACGTGGCCGAACGCGTGGCCACGCTCGCCCGCGGCAACACGGTGGTCTTCGGCGGCGACGCGGGCTTCGCGCCGCGTGGCACCGGTACCGACCGGGGCGCGTTCTTCGCGCCCACGCTGCTGCTGTGCGAACGTCCCGACACGAGCTCCGCCGCGCACGACGTGGAGGCCTTCGGTCCCGTCAGCACGCTGATGCCGTACGACGACTTCGACGAGGCTCTGGCCCTGGCCGAACGCGGCCGCGGCAGCCTGGTGGGCACGCTGGTCACGCGCGACCCGCACCTGGCCGCGCAGGCCGTGAGCCGCCTCGCGGCGTTGCACGGCCGCATCCTGGTGCTCGATCGCGACGCCGCGCCCGAATCCACCGGCCATGGCTCGCCGCTGCCTTCGCTGAAGCACGGCGGCCCGGGCCGCGCCGGCGGGGGCGAGGAGCTGGGCGGCATCCGTGCCGTCAAGCACTACCTGCAGCGCGCCGCGGTGCAGGGCTCGCCCACCATGCTGGCCGCGATCACCGGCGAGCACGTGAAGGGCGCGGCGGTGCACGAATCGGCCATCCATCCGTTCCGCCATGCGTTCGAGGACCTCACGGTGGGCGACTCGCTGCTGTCGCACCGGCGCACCGTCACCGACGCCGACATCGTGGCGTTCGGCGGCATCTCGGGCGACTTCTTTTACATGCACTTCGACGAGATTGCCGCAAAGGCGTCCCCCTTCGGCAAGCGCATCGCGCACGGCTACTTCGTGCTGTCGGCCGCGGCGGGCCTGTTCGTGTCGCCGGCGGAAGGGCCGGTGCTGGCCAACTACGGGCTCGACACGCTGCGTTTCGTCAAGCCGGTGGGCATCGGCGTCACCATCCGCGCGCGCCTCACGTGCAAGCGCAAGATCGACCGCGACAAAGTGGGCGCCGACGGACGAGGGCAGGGCGTGGTGGCGTGGGACGTGGAGGTGACGAACCAGGACGGCGAGGTGGTGGCCAGCTACGACATCCTCACGTTGGTGGCCAAGCGGGTCGATGCGGCGCCGGTCGCGTGAAGCCCTGGGGGGTATTTTCCCGCTGTTGAGCGCCCGGCTTCGACTTTTGGCATGGGCCTTGCACGACAGGGGAAGTCCCCAGGCCATCCCGCTGAGGGCATATACAGTCGGCCTGTTAGAATGTTGGATGGCGCGAGGAACGACGTGCGGCCCCCCGGCCAAGCGTACGCGCCCAGTTCCTATCCCGGAAGGATCATCACTCGATGTCGAAGCAAGAAGTCAAGACCACCCTCGGCGCCGATGGCCTGCGCTATCGTTCCAAGGCCGCGGGATCCCCGTTCGCAGCCACTGGCGCCTTCGGCGCCGCCACGATGTCGTGCTTCCTGTGCGGCAAGCACCGTCCCCGTGCCCAGCTGAAGACGCGCAAGCTGCTGGGCCGCGCCCAGTCGGTGTGCGCGCCCAACTGCAAGGAAGCCGACGCGACGCCGGCTTGATGCATGACGGCGGGGAGGCTGGTCAGGCCCCGCACGATGCTTCACCAACGCACGCCCTCGGGCGTGCGTTTTGTTTTGTGACCCATGGACACCCTGCCTCCCGATGACGCGAAGACCGCCTGCAAGCATCCCGCCGGCCACTTCAAGCCCGTCATCGACCCCAACCGCTGCGAAGGCAAGGCCGCATGCCTCGCCGAGTGCCCGTACGACGTCTTCGTCGTCGGCCGGCGCGAACGCGCCGACCTGCCGGGCCTGACCACGCTCGGCATGCTCAAGTGGTGGATGCACGGCGGCATCCAGGCCGAGGCCTTGCGCGCCGACCAGTGCCACGGCTGCGGCCTGTGCGTGACGGCCTGCCCCGAGAACGCCATCACGTTGACGCGGGCCTGAAACCATGACCGGACCCTCCGCCTTCGAATCCGACGCCGCGCGCGTCGACGCCCCTGCCGTCCGCCGCAGCCAGCTGGCCGTCGCGTCGCTGTTCGGCGCCCTGGGCTTCAGCTACGGCACGTGGACATCGCGGCTGCCCGCCATCAAGGCCAACCTGGGCCTGAGCACCGCGCAGGTGAGCATGGTGCTGCTGTTCGCGGCCATCGGCGCGATCTTCTCGTTCCCGGTGACGGCGGCGGCGCTGCACAAGCTGGGCTCGCGCGGCGCCAGCCTGCTCGCGGGCGGCTTGCTGGCGCTCGGTCTGGTGGTGTTCGGGCTGGCGCCCGACTGGATGTCCGCCTGCGCCATCATGGGCGTCTACGGGGTGCTCGCCAGCACCATGGACGTGGCGATGAACGCGCAGGGCGTGGAGGTGGAGCGGGCCACCGCGCGCCCGGTGATGTCGCGCCTGCACGCGGCGTTCAGCCTGGGCACGATGGCGGGCGCGTTCTTCGCGTTCTGCCTCGTCGAGGTCACGCCCTCGGTGCCGCTGCACTTCGCCGTCGCCGCGCTGATCGTGCTGGCCGCGGTGTTCCTGCCGCGCGCCGGGCTCATCGCGGATGCCAAGGCCATCGACGGCGGCACGCGCTCGTTCTCCCTGCCGCGCGGCGCCGCGTGGCTGATCGGCGGCATGGCCTTCCTGGGCATGATCGTCGAGGGGTCGATGGTCGACTGGTCGACGCTGTACCTGAAGGAGCGCGCCGACGCCTCGCAACAGATGGCGACCCTGGGCATCGTGAGCCTGCAGGGCGCGATGTTGGTGACGCGCTGGTTCGGCGACCGCGCCCGCGTGCGCTGGGGCGCGCGACGGCTGCTGTTCGTCGGCTCGCTGCTGGCCGGCCTCAGCCTGGCCGCGGCGCTGCTGGTGGGCGGCGTGGTGCCCGCGCTGGTGGGCTTCGGCCTGTTCGGCATCGGCGTGGCCACCGTGTCGCCGTGCGTGTACGCGGCGGGCGCACGCGAGGGCGGCGTGGCGCTGGCGGCGGTGATGACGCTGGGCTCGCTGGGCTTTCTCGTCGGCCCGCTGGTGATCGGCGCGGTGGCGCAGGCCACCAACCTGTCCTGGGGCATGGCCGTGGTGGCCGGCGCCGCCATCGCGCTGGCGGTGCTGTCGCGCCGCGTGCGCTGGGATTAGCGAGAGAACAGCAGCACGCGCCAGAGCGTGTCGGCGGCCGGCGTGGTGATGTCGGCGCGCCGTACCAGCGAGAAGCCCAGCGCCGTCATCAAATCCTGCACCCGCTCCGGCGGGTGGTTGTCGAACTGCCGTCCCTCCGCATCTTGGCCGTCCACCACCAGGTGGTGCTGCATCTCAGGCAACGCGATCAACATGCGGGCAGCCGGCTTCAGGACGGCGGCGAGTGCTGCCAACGACGCGGGCAGCGCGGAGGCCGTCAGGTGCATCAGCACCGCGCTGCAGACCAGCGCGTCGAAGCCGCCGCCGAAGGGCAATCCGAGGTTCGGCAGCGACTCGGCGGCGATGCGCCCGCCCACCCGCGCGTCGCGTGCGAGCGCTTGGGCGCGCATCGCGTCGTTCGGCTCCACGCCGTACGCGTCGAAGCCCATGTCCAGCAGCGCCACGACGTCGCGTCCCTTGCCGCAGCCGACGTCCAGCACGCGCGAGCCGGGCACGAAGGTGGACTCGAACTCGCGCGAGATCGCGCTGCGCGGGTTCTCCACGCCGTGCACGGCCCACTCGTCGTAGAAGGCATGCGTGCCCGGGGCGATCGGGGGGGTGTTCACGCTGGCTCCTGCGCAAGTTGTGGTGGGGCGGCAGCTTACCCTGCGCCAGCCGCAATGGCATCGCGGAGGCGACCAGCGGCCGATGCGCGCTTTCGACAAAATGCCCGCATGCGATCCCGTTCCGTTTCCTTCTTCCGCGCTTTGCTCCTTGCCTTGCTCTCCGCGACCTCGCTCGCCGCGGTCGCCGCCGACCCGGTGCGTCCCCTGGCACCCATCGACCCGGACGACTTCGTGTTCGAGCGCACCCAGGTCGACTGGTCCCAGGCCTACCTGCAATGGATCGCCGCCTTCCCGCGCGACGCGAGCCCCGTGTCCGATGCCACGGGCGCGCTGTGCGCCGCGAAGCAGGAAGGCGACGTGTGGTTCCTGGCCACCTCCAACGGCGGCGCGCCGGTGGAGCGCCAGTGCAGCGTGCCCTCCGGCAAGACGCTGTTCGTGCCGATCGCGGTGACGGTGGAGCGATCGGGCAACAAGGTGCCCGACTGCGGTTCGATGGCGCGCATCGCCGTGGATCACCTGGGTCATGTGACCGACCTGTCGATGACGATCGACGGCCTCGCCGTCTTCAACCTGGAACGGCAACGCCAGCCCACCGGCGACTGCTTCGCGCTGGGGCTGCGCCAGGTGCCGCGTTCGACGTCGAAGACCACGGTGGCCGACGGCTGGTACGTGATGCTGCCGCCGCTGCCGCCCGGGGCACACACCCTGGTCGTCGGCGCGCGCTACGACGCCACGCGCCTGGCCACCACCTACCGCCTCGACGTGCATTGACGCGCGTTGCGGGTTGTCAAGGCCGCTCGCGGCCTTCGGCCCCAGGATCGGGACTTGCCGCGCGCTTCTTCGCGTCCGGCATCCATCCGATCTCAGGGAACCCATGAACCACAACGACACCCGCAAGGCCTGGCTCATCGGCGGAGGCATCGGCGGCCTCGCGGCGGCGGCCTTCATGGTCCGCGACGGCGGCATGCGGGGGAGCAACATCACGATCCTCGAGGCGCTGGCCATGCCCGGTGGCAGCCTGGACGGCGGGGGCGACGCCGAGCAGGGCTACACGCTGCGCGGCGGCCGCATGCTCACCACCGACAACTACGAGTGCACCTGGGACCTGTTCCGCACCATCCCGTCGCTGGGAGTGCCGGGGCAGAACGTGGTCGACGAGATCCTGGCGTTCAACGCGCGCAATCCGTCCCACTCGCAGGCGCGGTTGGTGGACCGCAACCGGCATCGCGTCGACGTGAAGTCGATGGGCTTCACGCTCGCCGACCGGCTCGAGCTGCTCAAGATCACCGAGACCAGCGAGGAGAAGCTGGGCACCGACGCCATCACCGACTGGCTGTCGCCCGGCTTCTTCGAGACGAAGTTCTGGTTCATGTGGGCCACCACCTTCGCGTTCCAGCCCTGGCACAGCGCGGTGGAGTTCAAGCGTTACCTGCATCGCTTCATGATGGAGTTCTCGCGCATCGAGACGCTGGCCGGCGTCAAGCGCACCGTCTACAACCAGTACGACTCGTTCGTGCGGCCGCTGGTCGCGTGGCTGGAGAAGCAGGGCGTGCAGGTGCGCACCGGCTGCCGCGTCACCGACATCGACATCGCCACCGCGGGCGGCAAGCATACGGTGACGGGTATCAAAAGCGAGACCGAGGGCCGGACGATGAGCATCGAGGTCGCGCCGTCCGACCTCGTCTTCTTCACCAACGCCTCGATGACCGACGCGTCCAGCTACGGCTCGATGACCAGCGCGCCGCCGCGCCTCACCAAGGCCGACAGCCAGGGCTGGACGCTGTGGGAGAAGATCGCCGAAGGCCGGCCCGACTTCGGGCGCCCGGCCACGTTCAACTCGAGCATCCCCGAGTCGTGGTGGGAGTCGTACACCGTCACGCTGAAAGACCCCGCGTTCTTCGACAGGATGGAGAAGTTCAGCGGCAACCGCGCGGGCACCGGCGGCCTGGTGACGTTCAAGGATTCGCGCTGGCTGATGTCCATCGTGCTGGCGCACCAGCCCCATTTCGCGGGCCAGCCCGCGGGCGTCCAGGTGTTCTGGGGCTATGCGCTGCATCCGGACCGCGTGGGCGACTTCGTGCCCAGGACCATGGCCGACTGCACGGGCGAGGAGATCCTGCGCGAGCTGTGCGGCCACCTCAACTTCGACGTCGACGAGGTGTTCGCCAGCGCCAACTGCATTCCGTGCCGGATGCCCTACATCACGAGCATGTTCATGCCGCGCGCGAAGAGCGACCGGCCGCTGCCGGTGCCGCCCAGCTCGGTGAACCTGGCCTTCGCGAGCCAGTTCTGCGAGATCGCCGACGACGTGGTGTTCACGGTGGAGTATTCGGTGCGCGCCGCGCAGATGGCGGTCTACCAACTGCTTCAGGTCGACCGGCCGGTGCCGCCGGTGACGCCACACGACCAGTCGCTGAAGGTGAAGTTCGATGCGCTGGTGAAGGCGTTCGAGTAGATGCGGGAGGCCGTTCCGCTGTTTGCTTCGGTTCTGAAGCGAGGTGGGACGCTTCGCGCGGGGCGGGTGCCCGCGCTGCGGAGCGACTGGCATGCACTTGGCTCGACTTCGCACGTGCGCCTTGAATCCGGCCTGGACGGCCGGATTCCGAGGGCGTTCGCTGAAATTCGTCCGCGCGGCGTTGGCGGGTCGCGTTCGGCGGCTTCGTATGCGCGCCCGCGATGCCCTCGATGGCCCGGTGCTGCGTCTCGCCAAGTACACGCCCGCCGCACCGCTGGTTCACCCAGGTGGTTGGGACAAATTCGGTTCCCCATTTTTGTTGTTTGGTCTGGCAACGTCGGGCCTTCGAGGCCGCGACGCTGCCCGCGGCCGGCGCCACCGCAGGTCGCCGGGCTTGACGCGAATGGCGGGCCGCGCTGCAGGCGCTACTTCTCGTGAATGACGAAGGCGGCGTCACCTCGCCGAGGACGCCCCCCAGCATCGATCCCGCCCACCCCGCCCACCCCGCCCACCCCGCCCCCCCCACCCCGCCCATCTGGCCCATCTGGCCCATCTGGCCCGTCCCGCTCATCCCACCCATCCGGTCATCCGGTCATCCGGTGATGCGGTGATGCGGTGATGCGGTGATGCGGTGATGCGGTCATCCTGCGCGCAGTCGCAGGATCCACGCACGCAGACAACGTTGTCTCAGGCGTAGATTCCGCGGCTTCGCGCGGTACGACAGGACAGCGGGGACGATGCC
>JACMOG010000076.1 GCA_014378125.1 Vitreoscilla sp.
CGCTCGCCCTTCGATGCCTCCGAGCTATGGCCGGTGGCCGCGCTGCGCGACAGCGCGTGCGCCACCAGTGCCAGCGGCGAGATCGTCATGCGCACGCCGGGCACCGGCGACCAGCCCGCGCCGCGCTCGGTGACCGTGCTCGCGCCCACCGCCTGCGCCGCCGACGCGCTCACCAAGATCGTCTGGCAACAGGGCGAACTCGCCGGCGCGCTGCTGCGCCGGGCCCGCGCCCGCGCACTGGTCGTGCGCGCCGACGGCAGCGTCTGGCAGAGTTGAGGCGATGCAACCCGAAGACACCGCCCACGTCGTCGCCCATGGCCAGGGGAGGCGCGCGCGCCACCTGCTGATCTGGGGCTGCCTCGTGCTGCTGGCCACCGGCGCGGCCTGGCTGGTGGGCCACGACGTGTGGCTGCAGCAGACGCCGTTCGGCGCGCAGCCGCATCCGCTCGTGGCGTGGCTGCTGCGCGCGCACGGCGCCATCGCATGGGCCACCACGCTGGTGGGCGGCGTGGTGTGGCAGGTGCACGTGCGGCCGGCGTGGCGCGCGGTGCGCCGGCGGCGCGCGCAACGGCTGCACGGCGGCACGACCCGGCCCGTGCGCCACGGGCGTGCGCGCACCGTCAGCGGGGCGTTGATGGTGGCCGCGCTGGCCGTGCTGCTGGGCTCGGCCATCGGCCTGCAGTACGCGCCGGAGGAGGCGCACGCCTGGTTGTCGGTGACGCACTGGGTGCTGGGCGTGGCCATGGCCATGGCGCTTCTCTGGCACTGGATCGCCCGCCTGCGCCACTGAGCGCGGCGGCGCAGAATCGGGGGGTCGCCCATTCGCCCGCCGCCATGAACGCCTCCGTCCTGCCGACTCCCGACTTCAGCCGCTTCCCGCGCCACGCGGAACTGACGGCGCTCCTCCAGGCCTATGCGGCCGCGCGACCCGACGTCGTCGAACTGCGATCGATCGGCAAGAGCCACGAGGGCCGCGACATCTGGCTGCTGGTGCTCACGCGCAAGACCACTGGCGCCGACACCACGAAGCCCGCGTTCTGGATCGACGGCAACATCCACGCCGCCGAACTCACCGCCTGCACCGCGGCGCTGTACTACCTGCACCACGTGCTGTCGAACGACGCCGCCGACGCGCGCCTGGCCCACCTGCTGGACACCCGCGTGATCTACATGGTGCCGCGCCTGAACCCCGACGGCGCCGAGCTGGCGCTGGCCGACGTGCCGCGCTTCATCCGCTCGTCCACCCGCGGCTACCCGTTCGACGAGGAACCGCCCGACGGCATGACGATGGAGGACGTGGACGGCGACGGCCGCGTGCTCTACATGCGCCTACCCGACCCGCACGGCACCTACAGGAAGCACCCGCAGGAGCCGCGTTTGATGATCGCGCGCGAACCCGGCGAGATCGGCGGCGAGTACTTCCGCGTCATTCCCGAAGGCACGATCAAGGCGTGGGACGGCGTGCGCGTGAAGGTCAACCGGGACCGCGAGGGCCTCGACCTCAACCGCAACTTCCCGTCGCTGTGGCGCCAGGAGTTCGAGCAGGCGGGCGCCGGGCCGTATCCCACGAGCGAGCCCGAGGTGCGCGCGATGGTCGACTTCTGCGTGGCGCACCCGAACATCGGCGCGGCCATCAGCTTCCACACGCACAGCGGCGTCATCCTGCGCCCCATGGGCACCACGTCGGACGACGACATGACGCCGGAAGACCTGTGGATGATCAAGCGCCTGTCCGACATCGGCGCCACGCTCACCGGCTACCCCGCCGTCAGCGCCTTCCACGACTTCAAGTACCACCCGAAGGAGGTGGTCACCGGCCCCCAGGACTGGCTCTACGAGCACCAGGGCGCGCTGTGCTGGACGGTCGAGATCTGGGCGCCGAACAAGGAAGCCGGCATCGACAAGTACGACTGGATCCACTGGTACCGCGACCACCCGCCCGAGGACGACATCAAGCTGCTGAAGTGGAGCGACGAGCAGTGCGGCGGCCAGGCCCACGTCGACTGGCGGCCGTTCGTGCATCCGCAGCTCGGCCCCGTGGAGATCGGCGGCTGGGATCGCATGAACTTCTGGCGCAATCCGCCGCCGCAGCTGCGCGAACGCGAGGCCGCGCGCTTCCCGGCGTGGCTCACGCAGCTCGCCCTCGCGCTGCCGAAGCTGGAGATCCTGCAGGCCACCTGCGAGCCCGTGAGTCATGACGGTTCGGGCGACACCTGGCGCGTGCGCCTGGCCGTGGGCAACGCCGGATACCTGCCGTCGTACGTGACGCACCGCGCCAAGGAGCGCAAGGTGGTGCGCGGCACCGTGTTCGAGATCACGCTGCCCGAAGGGGCGACGCTGGTCACCGGCAAGCAGCGCGAGGTGGGCGCGCACCTGGAGGGCCACGCCCCGCGCAGCTCGCTGCAGGCCTTCCTGCCGGATCGCGACGTCACGGCGGATCGCACGCTGCAGGAGTGGATCGTGAAGGCGCCGCGGGGCAGCACAGTGGTGCTCGACGCGCGTGCCGACCGTGCGGGCGCCGTGAGCGCGCGCATCACGCTGGCTTGACACCCCTCGGCCAGCGCCACAATGGCGACAAGCGCCGCGCCCTCCCCTTCAATCGACTCGAAAGCCGTCCGCCATGTTCCTGATCGCCCTCGTCATCGCACTGATCTTCGCAGTGGTGCCGGTCATGATCGCCGCCCGCATCGTCGGCGCGCGCCGCACCGGCTTCGGGAGCAGCCTGCTGGCCATCATCGTGTCGCTGCTGATCGTCGGCATCGCGGTCCGACTTCTGCACGGCCTGGGGCTGCTTTCGTTCTTCATCGCTCCAGTGGGCTACATGCTGATCCTGGACACCACCTACCTGCGCGCGCTGGGCATCGTGCTGCTTCAGTACGTGATCTCGGTGCTGGTCGCCATCGTGCTGGCGGCGCTGCTGTTTGGCGGGGTGATGCACGGCATCGAGCGGCTGAGGCACGAGACGCCGCTGCAGCTGGACGGGCCGTCGCAGTCGGTCTGAGGCCGTGCCAGGGCGCTACTCGCCGGGGTAGCGCAATCCGAACTGCGCGCGCATCGCGTCCATCCAGCCCACCAGCGCCACGGTCTCGTCCAGCGGCATCACCGGGCTCTCGGCGAGGCCGGCGCGCAGGCAGCGGTGCACCTCTTCCACCTGGTGGACATAGCGGTTGCCACGCCAGGGCCTGTCGATGATTTCCACCGGCGTCTCCTCGGGCGGCCGCGTGCCCCGGGCCAGCTGCAGCTGCTGCGCCGCGTAGAACGGCGGCGTGATGTCGATGCGGCCGTCGGTGCCCAGGATCGTGGCGCGGCAGGCGGTGGTGGACCGCAGCGAGCACATGCCCTGGCTGCGCTGGCCGCCCGCATGGCGCAGGTTGAAGACGGTGTGCACGTCGACGCCGGTGGGGCCCAGCTCGGCGTCGGCCTGCGCGCCCACGATGTCGCCCAGCACGAAGGCGGCGAGGTTGAGCGGATAGATGCCGATGTCCAGCAGGCCGCCGCCGCCCAGCTCGGGCGCAAGCGCCCGGTGCGTGGCCGGCAGCCCCGCGGCGGAGAAGCCGAAGTCGGCCGACACCGACACCAGCTCGCCGATGGCGCCTGCAGCCAGCAGGCGCTTGGGCTCCACCATCGCGGGCACGTAGCGCATCCACATCGCCTCCATCAGGAAGACGTCGCGCCTGCGCGCGGGCGCGACGGCCGCCTCGGCCTCCCCCCGGTTGAGCGGGGACGGCTTCTCGCACAGCACCCC
>JACMOG010000830.1 GCA_014378125.1 Vitreoscilla sp.
TCGCTCATCAGCTTGCGCACCAGGCCCGTGGCCGTGTCCACGCCGTGCTTGCGCATCAGGCGGCTGCGGTAGATCTCCACGGTGCGCGGGCTGAGGCCCAGGCGCTTGGCGGTGAGCTTGCTGGTGAGGCCTTCCACCAGCAGCGCGCCGATCTCGCGCTCGCGCGGCGTGAGGTCGACGCAATCCTGGCGCCGGTGCGAGATGTCCTCGAACGACCAGATGCAGGCCGCGTGCGGATGCGCGCGGTCGAACGCGTGGCCCGACACGTGGCACCAGAACAGCCGCCCGTCGCGGACGCGGCGCATCACGCGCTCGTCGGAATACTCGCCGTCGCCGGCCACGCGAAGCTCGGCCAGGATGCGCCGGCCGGTGCGGTCGAACTCGGCGCGCGTCGGGTACAGGCGCTCGAAGGTGTGGCCCACCAGGTCGTCGCGCTGCGCGCCGAACATGGCCAGCATGCGCAGGTTGCAGTCGACGATGCAGCGGTCGCGCGACAGCGCCACGGCCACCGGGGCGAACTCGAACGCGGAGCGGTAGTCGAGCGCCGGTTCGTCGGCCGGGCGGAGGGCGGGCGGGACGGCTTGCGGGTTGGCGTGCGGGTTGGCGTTCGGGTCCATGGAGGTTCTCCTCGCGAA
This sequence comes from Vitreoscilla sp., assembly GCA_014378125.1. Next base: position 636 of record JACMOG010000830.1, read on the forward strand.
ACGGGCGCCGGGGCGTCAGCGCGCGCCCAGGCGGGCCGACAAGGTGCGGGCCACGCGCATCACGGCCTCGTGATGGGTGTCCGTGCCGTCGCGCGCCAGCTGCGCCTTGTTGATGCACATGCCGATGCCGGCCACCACCGCGCCGCTGGCGTCGAACACCGGCGCGCCGAACGACAGCACGCCCTGGCGCACGCTCTCGTCGTCGAGGCTGTAGCCGCGCTCGCGGATGCGTTCTAGCTCGGCGTGCAGCTGCTGCGCGGTGTGCGGCCCGTGGTCGGTGAGGCGCGCCAGCGGACCCGCGGGCAGCAACGCATCGAGCGTGGGGCGGGGCAGCCACGCGAGCATCGCCTTGCCGCTGCCCGCCAGGTGCGCCGGCAGGCGCATGCCCACGTTGAACGCGAGCCCCAGCGGCCGCAGGCTGTTGCGCACGGCCACGTACACGCAGTCGGCGCCATCCAGCACCGACAGCACGATGGACTCGTCGGGCGACGGGCCCATGTCGCGCCACATGGCGCCGAACTCGTGGGTGACGTTGGTGTCGGCCACGAAGGCCTGCGCCAGGTTCATCACGCCCGAGCCGATGAGGAAGCCGCGGTCGCCCTGGCGGCGCAGCAGCCCGTGGTGCAGCAGGGTGTTGCACAGCCCGTGCACGCTGCTGCGCGGCAACGAGAGCTCGGCCGCCAGCATGCTGGACGACATCGGCTGGCGCTGGCGCGCAAGGCGCTCCAGCAGCATCACGGCACGTGAGACCGCGGGCACCAGCGCATCGGCTGGCGTCGGCGTCGAAGACTCGTCGATGGCGGTCTGCATGGCCTGTCTCCCTGGCATGTCGGCGCGGCGTCGGGCGCCCTGTTGTTCAGCCGGCTGAACGGTGTTCAGCCGATCAAATCAGTCTATGCGTTGGCACGTGTCGGACACAAGTCACGGGCTTGCAATTGCGGGAAACTCCGCGCCCTTTTTCATGTGCGGCTGCAGCATGCGACGGCGCGCCATTCACTCGACAGGCTTTTCTAACCGTTGTCTGCAGCGGACGTTCAAGTCTCCTCCCCAATGGATTTCCCTGATGTAGTTCCGCGAACTGGCGGGCGTGTTGGCCCGGCCCTACATTCGCTCTCGTTCGTCGACCCTGGACTCACCGGGGCAGGAGGGTGTTCGCAGCAGACCAACCCGATCCCCAGGAGACAACCCGATGAACCGGAAACAATCCCTCGCGCTGGCGTTCGCCATCGCGTCCCTGGCCCCCGGCGCCCACGCCGCCAGCGCCCTGCCCGCGCTCGACGTCGACACCAGCAAGATCAGCATCTCCGGCCTGTCGTCCGGCGCCTTCATGGCCAACCAGATGGGTTACGCGTACGCGTCCACCTTCATGGGCGTGGGCGTGTTTGCAGGCGGCCCGTACATGTGCGCGGGACACAGCAACTACACGGCCTGCATGTACAACGCCACGATCAGCAGCGGCCAGCTGGGCACGATGCAGTCCGACATCACCAACTGGAGCGGCTCGTCCAACGATCCGGTGGCCGACGTGGCGACGCAGAAGATCTACCTGTGGGTGGGCAGCAGCGACAGCACCGTGGGCCCGAACCCGATGGCCGGGGTCAAGACGCAGTACACCAACAACGGCGTGACCGCGGCCAACCTCAGCAGCAACACGCTGTCCGGCGCCGCGCACACGTTCCCGACCGACTTCGCGGGCTTCGGCGACAACGCCTGCGGCACCGCGTCGTCGCCCTACATCAGCAACTGCAGCTTCGACGGCGCGGGCGCGATGCTCAAGTTCTTCTACGGCCCGCTGGCCGCCCGCAACAACGCGCCGGCCTCGGGCAACTACGTGCAGTTCGACCAGACGCCGTACATCGCCGCCAGCCCGGGCATGGCATCGACCGGGTGGATCTACGTGCCGGCCAACTGCGCGTCAGGGGCGCAGTGCAAGCTGCACGTGGTGCTGCACGGCTGCCTGCAGAACTACGCCACCGTCGGGGCCGACTTCGTCCAGAACACCGGCTACACGCGCTGGGCCGACACCAACTCCATCATCGTGCTGTTTCCGCAGACGCAGGTGGACAACACCAGCCACGCCACGTCGGCCAGCGGCTCGCTGGCCAACCCGAACGGCTGCTGGGACTGGATCGGCTGGTACGGCAGCAACTTCGCGCGCAAGGCCGGCACGCAGGCCACCGCGATCAAGGCGATGGTCGACCACGTGGCCTCGGGTACCGGCAGCGGCGGCGGAACGGGCGGCGGCGGCGGCACGGGCGCGCTGGCGGGGCCCCCCCGCCGGGGGGCGGCGGGGGGGACCCCCCCCACGATGGCCCTGGGGGTGGGTGGGGCCGGGGGGGGGGCGGGGTCCA
>JACMOG010000831.1 GCA_014378125.1 Vitreoscilla sp.
ACCTCGCTGAAGAAGTCGATCGTCGGCCTCACGTTCATTCGCGACAGCGACATCCGGTCCGACTACTTCACCCAGAACGCGGCCAAGTACGGCGGCCTGGTCGAGTTCTATCGCAGCCCCGCCCGCGTGGCGTGGACGCCCACCGGCAACAACGTGCCCGACTATCCGAAGCTCGCGCAGCTCTGGTGGAAGAACGTGGCCGTGGCCGTCACCGGCGAGAAGACCCCGCAGCAGGCGATGGACAGCCTGGCCAACGAGATGGACGACGTGATGGGCCGCCTGCAACGCGCCGGCATGGCGCACTGCGCGCCCAAGCTCAATCCGAAGAGCCCGGCGAGCCATTGGCTGAGCACCAAGGAAGCGCCGTGGGCCAAGCTGCCCAACGAGAAGCCCAAGGGCGAGACCATCGCCTACGACACGCTGCTGAACGCGTGGAAGGCCGGCAAGGTCCGCTGACAGTTGTCTCCTCAGTCCGGTCGGCAGGCCGGACTCTTGGCCGCCCCGGTCGCCGCAAGGCGCCCGGGGCGTTATTCTTGGCGAGCTGACACCCATTCGGATGAAGATCACCTTTCGCTGCGACCCCGCCTTGATCGACCTGCTGCCGCGTCCCGTGGCGGCGCGCGCCGCGTTGCCCGAGTGGCTGCGGGCGATGGCGCCGCGCGTGGAGTGGGCCGTGCCCGGCCGCGGGATCCGCACCGTCAAGCAGTGCCCGCCGTTCGTCGATGCGATGCGCCACGGCGTCATGCTGGTGCTGCCTTGCGACGTGCGCGTCGAGCCCGGCATGAAGTTCAGCTGGGACTGGCCGTTGCCCGACTCGAGCGTGCAAGGGCATCCGCGCGCGCCGCTGAGCTTCCACGTGCCCGAGCAGGTGGCGGGCTCGCCGATGGCGCACGGCGTGCGCTCGGCGCTCAAGTTCAACAGCTTCTGGACGATCGAGCTGGAGCCGGGCTGGTCGCTGCTGGCGATGCATCCCGTCAACCGCGACGACCTGCCGTTCCGCACCGTCACCGGGCTTGTGGACGCCGATCGCTTCAACGCGGTGGGCATCAATTTTCCGGCCGTGTGGCTGGACGAGCGGTTCGACGGCGTGCTGCCCAAGGGCACGCCGATCGCGCAGTGCTGCGCCGTTCCGCGCGACGCGCCGGAGCTCGCGTTCGAGGCGATGTCGCCCGAGCGCATCGAGGGCTACGCCGCGGTGGCCGACAAGATCATGGCGGGGCCGGGCGTGTATCGCAAAGGCTTTCGCGACAAGCAAGGACGAAGCTGAATGAAGAGGTTCCTGTTCGCCACCGGACTGGCGCTGGCCGGCTGCGCCGTATTGTCCAATGTCTCGCCGATCGGCGACGGCGCGTACATGACGGTGGTGCGCAGCAACGACGTCAACGCGCGCGTGGCCGACCAGCAGGCCAAGGCGATGGCGCAGGCCGAGGCCTTCTGCTGCGAGCGCGGCCAGGTCGTCGACGCCATCAAGTCGGTGGCCGCGTCGCCGCCGCCGGGGCAGGCCCCCTCGGCCGAGCTCGACTTCCGCTGCAAGGCCAAGGGCTGAAGGCTAGGCCGGCTGCGCGCGCAACTCGGCCCGCAACTCGTCCAGGTCCAACCACAGCCGCCCCACGTTGGGCGTCGCCAGCGCATGCGCGATGCGCCCGAACACCTGCTCCCGCAGGCGGAACGCGCGCCCGTAGGCGCGCAGGGCGTCGTCGAGCCGGCCGGCCTCCTGCAGCACGATGCCCAGGTTCACCAACGCGTCGACGCGCTCGGGACTGATCGCGAGCGCGCGCTCCAACGCCGCGATGGCGCCGTCGAGGTCGCGCCGATCCTGGCGCACCAGCGACACCTTGAACCACGCCTCGGCCTGCTCGGGCGCCAGCGCGACCGCGCGCTCCAGCGCCTGCGACGCCGCCTCGAGGTCGCGCTGCGCCAGCGCCACGTCGCCCAGCACCATCAGCGTGGGCGCGTGCTCGGGCCGCAGCTTCAGGCTCAGCGCGGCGTGCTCGCGCGCGCGAGCGGGCTCGCCGGCCTGAAGGTCGAGCACGGCCAGCAACTGGTGCACCGCCGGGTGCCGCGGCCACGCGGCCACGGCCTGATCGTAGACGATGCGCGCGCGGTCGTTCTGCCTCGCGTTGACAAGGCGGATGGCCAGGGCGATGAGGTCGGCGATGTGAGGAGTGGCCATGACCGGATCGTAGTCTCTCCCGCAAGCCGCGGCGTGATTACGATGCAACCCATGAACGACCTGCAAGCCTCCTGGCAATCCACGTGGCACGCGCTGGGGCTGGCGCCACCGCCCGCGCGTTCTCCACGCCGGCGTTCGTCGCGCGCTACGAAGCCCCCGGGGCGCGCCAACCTGGCGAGCGCCATCAGCGGGCTCGCCTGATCACTGCGGCGGCTGGAAGTACAGGATGGGCGCCACGCGCAGGTCGCCCACCAGCTCGAACCGGCGGCGCGCCAGGTCGGTGCTCATGCTGTCGCACCAGGCGATGCGGTCGGCTTCGGGGGCGTCGCGCGGGGGCATCAGCTGGGCCAGCCGGGCGCGGCCTGTCGCTCGCAGCGTGTCGCGTTGCTCGCCGGTGAAGCGGCTGAAGGTGATGCGGTTGCTCTTGTCGAGGATCTCGGCGTTGCGGTCGCGCCAGTTGCGCACGCCGCCCTGGTAGCGCTCGATGAAAGCCGGCCGTTGGCGGCCGCATGTCTCCACCAGCGTCTGCACGAAGAATTGATGCACGAGCACGTCGAGCACGGCCTCGGGCAGGCCCGGCGGGAAGGGCCGGCCGCTGGCGTCCAGCTGGACTGCGAGGCCGTCCGTGGCCGACGGGCGCGCGCTCGGCGGAAAGCTGGTGGCCGGGCGCAGGTCGAAGGGCTGGGTGGCGGGCGCGAGCAGCGGGGCGGTGACGATCTGGCCCAGCTCGCGCGTCTTCACCTGCGGGTCGGTGGGCTTGCGATCGGAGAATGTCACCTTGCCGTCCGGCCCGATGATGCGGTACGTGGGCGGCGGACCGTCGGCCGCGCTGGCGCCGGCGGCGACGGCGAGCAGCAGCAGGGCGGGCAGGAGGCGGGGCAGGCGCTTCATCGAGTGCGGAGTATCCGGCAAGTTCTGCGCGCATTGTCGGCCCGCGCGAAAGCAGATCGACAGCAATCGAGTGACGCGATCGAGACGAAGGTCACGGGTTGGCGCATCTCGATGACGCGGCTGCCCCGTGCCGCCTTCAGGCGCCCGACTGCAACGCCTCGATCTTCTCGTTCAACTCCAGCCAGCGCTCCTCTAGCTTGGCCACCTCGGCGCCCACGTGGGCGAGGCGGCGTCCGGCGTCGGCGATTTCGGTGCCGCCCAGCTTGCCGGTGGCCATCGAGGCCTCCAGCTCGGCCTTCTCGGCCGCGAGCTTCTCCATGCGCGCGTCGATCTGCTGCACCTCGACCCGCAGCGGACGCGTCTGCGCGGCCGCCTGCGAGCGTTGCTGGGCCGACTGCTTGCGGTCGTCGTTGCGCGCAGCGCCGGGGCGCGTCTGCGGCGCCGGCGTGGGCGCGGCCAACGTTGCGGCCGCCACGGGAGGGGGCGCCGCCTTGGCGGGCGCCGGCGCCTTCGCGGCCTTGGGCGCCAGGGCCGAGGAGCCGCCGGGCAGCAGCTCGTTGAGGTTGCCCGG
>JACMOG010000832.1 GCA_014378125.1 Vitreoscilla sp.
CAGCTGCATCGTCTCGTGGCTGGTGCGGAAGCTGCAGGCCACGCTGGTGCGTTTCTCGAAGCGCGACGCCATCCACTGAAGCGCCGCCACCAGGCCCTGCTCCAGGATGGCCGGGTGCAGGTTGTGCATGATCCGCTTGCTGGACTCGATGGCGTGGCTGACCACCTCCAGCGCCGCCTGGGCGCGCTGCTGCACCTCGACGTCCTTCGAATGGCGGGCGATCCAGGCGATGTCGAACTTCAGTGCGGTGAGGGATCCGCCGACATCGTCATGGATCTCGCGCGCGATCGCGGCGCGCTCGTTGTCCACGCTGGTCTGCAGATGCTGCGCCAGCTCGGACAGTCGCTGGCGCGACTGCGTCAGCTGCTGGTCGGCCATCGCGCGCGCCAGGCGCGCCTCGTGCGCGTCGATGGCGTGCTCGACGGCCGGGGCCAGGCGCGCGAGGTTGGCCTTGAGGAGGTAGTCGCTGGCGCCGTTTCGCATGGCGGCGACGGCCACGTCCTCGCCGATCTCGCCCGAGATGAGGATGAACGGCAGCGGCCGGTGGTGCGCCTTCACGATCTCGAGCGCGGCCAGGCCGGAGAAGCCGGGCACGTTGAAGTCCGACAGGACGATGTCCCAGGGCTCTTCCAGCGCGGTGCGGAAGGCGGGCTCGGAATCGACCCGGGTGGTGTCCACCTGGGTGCCGCCGCGGCGCAGGTGGGCCATCTCGAGTTCGTGGTCGAGCTCGGAGTCCTCCAGGTGCAGCACGCGCAAGGAGGTGCGGCGGGCCGGCGCGGCGTGGGATGGCATGAGGCGAGTGTATCCGGCGGTTTCAGGCGACGCGGCGCGGCCGCACGGCACCGAAAAGGGCCACAAACCCCCTTCGGGGAGGAACTCGGCCACGCTTATTCAGAAATGGACGGGCTTTTCTGGCGTGATCTCCTCAATGTTCGGGGGTCATGTGCCGAAGAATCAAGCGCAATCCCCATGGGTTTCGAGGCCTGTTCGTCGCCTCGCCCAAAGAATACAAACCGAATGCTTGGAGCCACGATGCTGACGAGTGACGCCCAGACCCGATCGCCCGGCGGAGGACTTCCGCTGGTCGCGGCGGCCGACCTGCAGGATCACCTGATGGTCGCTTCGCACGACCTCGAACGCCTGCAACGCCTGCTGGAAGACGCCGGAGAGGCGCTCATGGGCCACTTCTATGGCGCATCGAACCAGATGAACGTGCTCAAGGACGAAGCGCCCAAGGTCAATCTCGACCTGGGCCCGATCCGGGAAGCCATGCAGAGCCTGGCCGGCGCCATCACCGCGCTGCAGTTCCAGGACATGGCCACGCAGCTGATCGCGCACACCCAACGCCGGCTGCGCAACTGCGCCGACCGGATTGCCCGAGACGCCATGGGCGACGACGAGGATGGCGAGGCCATCGTCGAAGACGCCCCGATGCGACCCAACCCGGTGACGCAGGACGAGATGGACGCTGGTTCCATCGACCTGTTCTGAACTGACTCCTTCCTTCAAGCCCTTATTCAAGACCCCTCCGGAGAACTGCAATGCACACGATTCTTGCCGTGGATGACTCCCCCTCGATGCGCCAGATGGTGGCGTTCACCCTGAAGAACGCCGGTTTCAACGTCGTCGAGGCGGTGGATGGCCAGGACGCCTTCGAGAAGTCCACCCAGCGCGACTACAACCTGGTCCTGACCGACCAGAACATGCCCCGCATGGACGGCATCAGCCTGACGAAGAAGCTGCGCGAGAACCCGAAGTTCAAGCAGACGCCGATCCTGATCCTGACCACCGAGTCCAGCGACCAGATGAAGATGGCCGGCCGCGCCGCGGGCGCCACGGGCTGGCTCGTGAAGCCGTTCGATCCCGCCAAGCTGATCGAAGTCATCGGCAAAGTCGTGCGCTGAAGCACTGTCCCCGCGCGAGGACACGCTGCAAGAATTCCGGATCAGGAGAATGAGTAATGGGTGAGATCAGTAACAACAGCAGCTCGGCCGGTATCGACCTGAGCCAGTTCTACCAGGTCTTCTTCGAAGAAGCTGGCGAGAACCTCGAGCTGATGGAGCAGAAGCTCCTGGAGCTCAACGTCGACGCGGCCGACGACGAGGAGATGAATGCCATCTTCCGTTGCGCCCACTCCGTCAAGGGCGGGGCCGCCACGTTCGGTTTTTCCGACGTCGCCGCGCTCACGCACCAGATGGAGACGCTGCTGGACAAGCTGCGCCGCCACGAGCTGATGCCCACGTCGGCCATGGTGGACGTGCTGCTGGCCGCCGGCGACGCGCTGAAGGCGCAGTTGGCCGTGCACCAGGGCTCCGCCAGCAGCGCGCCGGACACCAGCGAACTGCTGGGCCGAATCCGCGCGATGGCCGAAGGCCAGGCGCCCGCACCGGTCGCCAGGGCCGTGGCCTCCGCCGCCGGCCCGGCCGTGACCAGCCCGACGCTGAAGTCGATGCCCATTCCGAAGGCGCAGACCCGCGCCATCGAACTGGTGGTCGGCCCGCTGGAGAATCCCGAGACCGCCGATGCCCTGAGCGAGCTGTTCAGCGAGATCGAGGACCTCGGCACGATCGAACCCCTGGACGGCGGCCGCGCCGCGGACGGCATGCGCCGCTTCCGCGTGCTGACGACGACGTCCGACAGCGAACTGCTGGACCTGTTCACGTTCCATGTGGCACGCGAACTGATCCATATGCGCGCCAGCGATCCTGGCTTCGGCTTCTTCCCGGAGAACGCCGGCGCCCCGCCCGAAGAGAACCCGGTCGATCCGGGCTACGGCTTCTTCGAGCCGCTACCCGACGCCGCATCGGCCGACGCCACCCCCGTGGCCGCGGCCGCCGATGCAGCCGACGACGCGCCGGCGCCCGCCGCCGTGGCCGCCGCGCCCAAGGTCGCCGCCAAGGCCATCGAGAAGTCGGTGGCCACGCCCGACCAGGCCACGCTGCGCGTGTCCATCGAGAAGGTCGACCAGCTGATCAACCTGGTGGGCGAGCTCGTGATCACGCAGGCCATGCTGGCGCAGAACAGCCGCGAAGGCCAGCTGAGCCAGCAACTGCTGGCCGGCCTGACCGACCTCGAACGCAACACCCGTGACCTGCAGGAAGCGGTCATGTCGATCCGGATGATTCCGATGTCGATGGTGTTCAACCGCTTCCCGCGCATGCTGCGCGACCTGGCCGCCAAGCTCGACAAGAAGGTCGAACTGGTGACGCAGGGCGAAGCCACCGAACTGGACAAGAGCCTGGTCGAGAAGATCACCGATCCGCTTACCCACCTGGTGCGCAACTCGTGCGACCACGGCATCGAACTGCCGGCCGATCGTCTCGCCAAGGGCAAGCCCGAGCACGGCACGATCACGCTGATCGCGTCGCACCAGGGCGGCTCGATCGTGATCGAGGTGCGCGACGACGGCAAGGGCCTGTCGCGCGACAAGCTGATCAGCAAGGCCCGCGAGCGCGGCATCGACGCGCCCGACTCCATGACCGACCAGGAGGTCTACGCGCTGATCTTCGCGCCGGGCTTCTCGACGGCCGACGTCGTCACCGACGTGTCGGGCCGCGGCGTGGGCATGGACGTGGTCAAGAAGAACATCACGTCGCTGGGCGGCACGGTGGAGATCGACTCCGCCGAAGGCTACGGCATGAGCGTGAAGGTTCGCCTGCCGCTGACGCTGGCCATCATGGACGGCATGTCCATCGGCGTCGGCGACGAGTGCTACATCCTGCCGCTGGCCTCGGTGGTGGAATCGTTCCAGGTCGCTCCGGGCATGATCAAGACGATCGGCGGTTCGGGCCGCGTGGTGGAGGTGCGTGACGAGTTCATGCCCGTCATCGACCTCGAACGCGTCTTCGAGGTGCCACGTTTCGACTTCGAGCACGTCAGCAACATCATGGTGGTCGTCGAAGCCGAAGGCGCCCGCGTGGCCCTGCTGGTGGACGAACTCCTCGGCCAGCAACAGGTGGTGGTGAAGAACCTGGAAGCGAACTACCGCAAGGTGCAGGACGTGTCAGGCGCCACGATCATGGGCGACGGCCGCGTCGCGCTGATCCTGGACACCGGCTCGCTCGTGCGTCGCACGCGCCATTGAGTCCCGGTCGACCCTCGCATCCGAACGGCACTCCTTCGAAACGGATATCCCCATGTTGAGTTCTCTTTCCATCCAGGCCCGCGCCATGCTTTTCTTCTCGTTGTTGTTCGGCAGCCAGGCTGTCGTGATCGCCGGACTGGTGTTCGGCTGGTCGCCGGCGGTGTTCGTCTCGCTGGGCCTCGCCCTGTGCGTGGCCACCGCCTGGGTGTTCGCCACCGGCATGATCCTGGTGCGCCGCATGATCACCGAGTTCACCGCCCACGCCATCTCCATGGGCCACGGCGACCTCAGCACCAACATCCGCACCAACGGCCCGGCCGCCTCGACGGCCTCGCTGCGCGCGCTGAAGACGCTGCAGGAAGAGCTGCGCAAGACGATCGGCGCGATCCGTTCGGGCACGCACGAGGTGTCGACGGCGTCCTCCGAGATCGCCACCGGCAACCAGGACCTGAGCCAGCGCACCGAACAGACGGCCAGCAACCTGCAGCAGACGGCCAGCTCGCTGTCGCAGCTCACCGGCAACGTGCGCCAGAGCGCCGATTCCGCGGCGCAGGCCAACCAGCTCGCCAGCTCCGCCACGCAGGTGGCTCGCCGCGGCGGTGCGGTGGTCTCGCAGGTGGTCGCCACGATGGAGGAGATCAACTCGTCCTCCAAGAAAATCTCCGACATCATCGGCGTGATCGACGGGATCGCGTTCCAGACCAACATCCTGGCGCTGAACGGCGCGGTGGAAGGGGCGCCTGCGGGC
>JACMOG010000833.1 GCA_014378125.1 Vitreoscilla sp.
CGCAGGCCCCCCCCCACGCGCCCCCCCCCCGGGGGGGCCCCACCCCCCCCCGGGAGGGCGCGGTGGGGCCCCCCTGCCGCGTTGCCGTCGCTGCGGCTGGTGGAGGTGACCTGCCGGCGCGGCGACCGCGTGCTGTTCTCGGGCTTGAACGAGACCCTGGCCGGCGGCGAGCTACTGTGGCTGCGCGGCGGCAACGGGCGCGGCAAGACCAGCCTGCTGCGCCTGGTGGCCGGGCTGGCCGCGCCCGAACACGGCCGGATCCTGTGGGACGACGCGCCCACCCGACGCAACGAGCGCTTCGCCCCCCAGCTGGTCTACATCGCCCACACGAACGCGCTGAAGGACGACCTGACGGCCACCGAGTCGCTGGCCTTTCTCGCGCGCGTGCACGGGCGGGACGCCGGCCCGCCCGCGCTGCGCGCCGCGCTGGCGCGCCTGGGCCTGGCCGGACGCGAACGCACGCCCACGCGAAGCCTGTCGCAAGGCCTGCGCCGCCGCGTGGCGCTGGCCCGGCTGGCGCTGGAGACGACGCCGGCGCTGTGGGTGCTGGACGAGCCCTTCGACGCGCTGGACGTGGCCGGCACCGCCACGCTGCACGCGCTGCTGGCGGCGCACCGCGCCCGCGGCGGCAGCGTGCTGCTGACCAGCCACCACCTGCACCTGGACGCCGAGGCCGCCAGCGCCGGCTTTCGCGTGCTCGACCTCGACCTGCTGCCGCGCGACCTCGCGATGCCCGCGTGAACGGGGCCGTGTTCCTGGCGGTGTACCAGCGCGCCCTGCGCCTGGCCTGGCGCCGCCGCACCGAGGCGCTGCTGCCGGTGGCGTTCTTCCTGGTCGCCGCCAGCCTGTTCCCGCTGGGCGTGGGCCCGGATCCGCAGGTGCTCAAGCTGATCGCGCCCGGCGTGGTGTGGGTGTGCGCGCTGCTGGCCGCGATGCTGTCGATGCCACCGCTGTTCGCCGCCGACCACGCCGACGGCTCGCTGGAGCAATTGCTGCTGGCGCCCGACGCGGGCCTGGCCGTGGCCGCCGCCAAGGCCGCCGCGCACTGGACGATCAGCGGCGCGCCGCTGGTGCTGTCCGCGCCGCTGCTGGGGCTGCTGCTGGGCCTGCCCGCCGGGGAACTTCCGGTGCTGTTCGTGTCTCTGTTGTTGGGAACGCCCATACTCAGCCTGCTGGGCGGCGTCGGCGCGGCGCTCACGCTGGGGCTGCGCAGCGCCGGCATGCTGATCGTGCTCATCGTGCTGCCGCTGGCCGTTCCGGCGCTGATCTTCGGCGCCGGCGCGGCGGCGGCGGTCGACGCGGGGCAGTCGGCCTCGCCGCACCTGTCGCTGCTGGGCGCGCTGCTCGTGGCCTGCCTCGTGGGCGCGCCGCCGGCCACCGCGGCGGCGCTGCGGATCGCCGTCGAATAGCGGTCGACGAGGCCCTTCCATGACATCCTGCAACACGCCCAGCCGCTGACGCCCGGACAATGCACGCCGTGAACACGACTTCCGCCGCCCCCGCCATCCGCCCGCGCCTGACCTGGTTCACGTTCGCGTCGCCGGCCAATTTCCATCGCCTGGCGGGCGTGCTGGCGCCGCTGTGCGGCGTGGCGGCCGCGGCGTTCGCCATCGCCGGGCTGTGGATGGGCTTCTTCGTGGCGCCCACCGACGCGGTGCAGGGCGAGGTCTACCGCATCATCTTCATCCACGTGCCGGCGGCCTGGCTGTCGATGGTGCTCTACGTGGCGATGGCGTTCTGGGCCGCCATGGGCTGGTTCCTGAACGCACGCATGGCGTTCATCCTGGCCCGCGCGATCGCGCCCACCGGCGCGCTGTTCACGGTGCTGGCGCTGTGGACGGGCTCGTTGTGGGGCCGCCCCACCTGGGGCACCTGGTGGGTGTGGGACGCGCGCCTCACCTCCGAGCTGATCCTGCTGTTCCTCTACCTGGGCTACATGGCGCTGGTGGCCGCCATCGGCGACACCCGGCGCGCCGACAAGGCCGGCGCGCTGCTGGCCATCGTCGGCGTGGTCAACGTGCCGGTGATCTACTTCTCGGTGGTCTGGTGGAATACGCTGCACCAGGGGTCGAGCCTCACGATGGGCGCCAAGCAGCACATGGCCTCCACGATGCTGCTGGCCATGCTGCTGCTGACGCTTGCCTGCTGGGCCTACGCGTTCGCCGTGGTGTTGGTGCGGGCGCGGGCGATGGTGCTCGAGCGCGAGGGCGACACCGCCTGGGCGCGGGCGCTGGTTGGCTCCCAAGACAAAGGACGTTGAGCCATGCAGTGGCACTCGCTTTCCGAATTCCTCGACATGGGCGGCCGCGGCGGCTTCGTGTGGGGCGCCTATGGCACGATGGCCGCGGTGATGCTGGCGGAGCCACTGCTGGCGCGCTGGCGCCACCGAGCGGCCCGCATCGCCATCGCCGAGCGCATCGCAGACGAGGCGGCCGCGCGTTCGGCCGTCGACGCCGGAGCGCGGCCGTGACGCCTCGCCGCAAGCGACTGACCATCATCCTGGGCATCCTGGCCGCCGTGGGCGTGGCCACCGCGCTGGTGCTCAACGCGTTCAATTCCAACCTCGTGTTCTTCTACTCGCCGTCGCAGGTGGCGGCGCACGAGGCGCCCGAGGGCCGGCCGTTCCGCGTGGGCGGCATGGTCACGGCGGGCAGCGTCAGGCGCGATGGCGTCGACGTGGTCTTCACCGTCACCGACCTGGTGAAATCGATGCAGGTGCACTATCACGGCACGCTCCCCGACCTTTTCTCGGAAGGCAAGGGCGTGGTCGCGCAAGGCAAGCTCGGCCCGGACGGCGTGTTCACGGCCCAGGAAGTGCTGGCCAAGCACGACGAGAACTACATGCCGCCGGAAGCCGCGGCGGCCCTGAAGAAAGCCGCCGAGCATGGCGGCACGATGAAGACGGAGAACCACCGATGATCCCGGAAATTGGCCAGGTCGCGCTGCTGGTGGCGCTCGCCGTGGCCCTGATCCTCGGCACCCTGCCGATGATCGGCGCGGCGCGCGGTCGCGCCGACTGGATGGCGCTGGCGCGTCCCGCGGCGCGGGCGCATGCGCTGCTGGTGCTGGTGGCCTTCGCCTGCCTGGTGTCGTCCTTCGTGCGCAACGACTTCTCGGTGCTGTACGTGGCCAACAACTCCAACAGCGCGTTGCCGCTGTTCTATCGCATCGCCGGCGTGTGGGGAGGCCACGAGGGTTCGCTGCTGCTGTGGCTGACGATGCTGGCCGGTTGGATGGTGGCCGTGGCTCAATGGAGCCGCCGGCTGCCGACGCCGTTCGTCGCCCGCGTGCTGGGCATCATGGGGCTCATCTCGATCGGGTTCATCCTGTTCATGCTCACCACGTCGAATCCGTTCGACCGCCTGGTGCCGGTGCCCATCGACGGCCACGACCTGAACCCGCTGCTGCAGGATCCGGGCATGGTCACGCACCCGCCGATGCTGTACATGGGCTACGTGGGCTTCTCGGTCGCGTTCGCGTTCGCCGTGGCCGCGCTCATCGGAGGCAAGCTCGACGGCGCCTGGGCGCGCTGGACCCGACCGTGGACCACGGCCGCCTGGTCGTGCCTGACCATCGGCATCATGCTGGGCAGCGCCTGGGCGTACTACGAGCTGGGCTGGGGCGGCTGGTGGTTCTGGGATCCGGTGGAAAACGCGTCGTTCATGCCCTGGCTGACTGGCACCGCGCTGATCCACACGCTGGCGGTCACCGAGAAGCGTGGCGCGTTCAAGTCGTGGACGGTGCTGCTGGCGTTGCTGGCGTTCACGCTGTCGCTGCTGGGCACGTTCATCGTGCGCTCGGGCGTGCTGTCGTCGGTGCACGCGTTCGCCACCGACCCGCGCCGCGGCCTGTTCATCCTCGTGTTCCTGGGCATCGTGGTGGGCGGCGCGCTCACGCTGTACGCCTGGCGCGCCCCCAAGGTGGGCCTGGGCGCGCGCTTCGCGCTGGTGTCGCGCGAGTCCATGCTGCTGGGCAACAACATGCTGTTCGTGGTGGTGTGCGCCTCGGTGCTGCTCGGCACGCTGTACCCGCTGCTGCTCGACGCGATGAACATGGGCAAGATCTCGGTGGGTGCGCCCTACTTCGAGGCCGTGTTCCTGCCGCTGATGGTGCCGGTGGTGCTGCTGATGGCGCTGGGCCCTCTCGCGCGCTGGAAGGAAACCTCGCTGCCGTCGCTGTTCCATCGTCTGCGCTGGGCCGCTCTGGCCTCGGTGCTGGGCGCGCTGGCCACGTCGTGGCTGGCGGGCCGGCTGTCGCTCACCGCCACGCTCGGCTTCCTGATGGCGTACTGGATCGTCGCGTCCATCGTCGTCGACATGGTCGAGCGCCTGAAGTCCGACGGCGGCGCGCAGCTGTCGCTGTTCACCCGCATGCGCCAGTGGCCGCGCTCGCTCACCGGCATGTGGATGGCGCACATGGGCGTGGCGGTGTTCGCCTTCGGCGTCAGCATGGTGCGCACCTACGAGGTGGAGGAAGACCTCACCATGGCCATCGGCTCCAGCGCCACGGTGGGCGGCTACGAATTCCGCTTCGTCGACCTGCACCCGCTGCGTGGCCCCAACTACGAGGCCGTCGAGGCCGACATCGCGGTGACACGCGACGGCCGCGACGTGGCGTTGATGCATCCACAGAAACGCATGTACCTCGTGCAGCGCATGCCCACCACCGACGCGGCGATCCAGCCCGGAATCACGCGCGACCTCTACGTGTCCCTCGGCGAGGCCGTGAAACCCACCACGTGGACGCTGCGCGTGCACGTGAAGCCCTTCGTCGACTGGATCTGGGGCGGCTGCCTGTTGATGGCCCTGGGCGGCATCGTCGCCGTCAGCGACCGTCGCTACCGCGCGAAGAAGAGCCCGGTGCGCGCCGACGACGCCGTGCTGCCTCCGCACCGGCCCGTGCCGGTGGTGGGCCCGCTGGGCGCCAGCGGGGAGTCGGCATGAAGGTGCTGAAGTTCCTGATCCCGCTGGTGCTGTTCGGCGCGCTGGTGGGCTTCTTCTGGAAGGGCCTGTATCTCGATCCGCGCGAGGTGCCCTCGCCGCTGATCGGCAAGCCGGCCCCCGCCTTCGCGCTGACGCAGCTCAACCAGCCCGACCACACGATCCGCCGCGAGGACCTGCTCGGCAAGGTGTGGATGCTCAACGTGTGGGCCTCCTGGTGCGAGGCGTGCCGCGACGAGCACCCGTACCTGGTGGAGTTCGCCAAGCTGAAGGCGCTGCCCATCTACGGCCTGAACTACAAGGACCAGCGCGAGCCCGCCCAGCAATGGCTGGCCGAACGCGGCAACCCGTACGAAGCATCGCTGTTCGACGCCAACGGCCGCGTGGGCATCGACTTCGGCGTCTACGGCGTGCCCGAGACCTTCCTCATCGACAAGCAGGGCGTGATCCGCTTCAAGCAGATCGGCGCGCTGACGCCCGAGGTGCTCAACGGCAAGGTGCTGCCGCTGTTGAGGAAGCTCAATGGCTGAACCGCGCCATCTCCTCGCCGGCGCGCTGCTGTCGTTCGCCGCGGCGTTTTCCGCGTTGGCCATTGCGTTTCCCGCGGTCGCCATCGAAGCGCCCGCCTCGGCAGCGCCGGCCGCGGCCTCCGCGGCGACGGATGCCACCGTCCGGTTCGAGGCGCCCACCGCCCGCCTCACCGCGGCCGACCCGGCGCTGGAGGCCCGCATGCTGGCCATCACCGGCGAGCTGCGCTGCCTGGTGTGCCAGAACCAGACCATCGCCGACTCCCACGCCGACCTGGCCGTCGACCTGCGCCAGGAAGTGCGCGAGATGCTGCAGCGCGGCCAGACGCCCGACCAGATCCGCCGCTACATGACCG
>JACMOG010000834.1 GCA_014378125.1 Vitreoscilla sp.
GGCCGGCATGTACCAGATGGGCGGCATGGTCGTGAACCTGACCACCGGCGACAGCCAGCTGGGCCGCGCCCAGCCCATCGAGGACTCGGCGCGC
Organism: Vitreoscilla sp.; assembly: GCA_014378125.1. Next base: position 95 of record JACMOG010000834.1, read on the forward strand.
GTCATCAGCCGCATGGTCGACAACGTGAGGATCCGCACCTTCGAGCAGACCAAGATCGAGAAGTTCGCCGCGCACTCGCGCGTGCCGGTCATCAACGGCCTCACCAACGAGTTCCATCCGTGCCAGATCCTGGGCGACCTGTTCACCTACATCGAGCATCGCGGCGCCATCGCCGGCAAGACGGTGGCGTGGGTGGGCGACGGCAACAACATGGCCAACACCTGGCTGCAGGCGGCCGACATCCTGGGCTTCACGCTGCACGTGAGCACGCCCAGCGGCTACGGGCTGGACTTCGACGTCGCCGGCGTGAAGAACCGCGCCTGCGTCAAGCTGTTCGACAACCCGCTGGACGCCTGCCGCGGCGCCGACCTCGTGACCACCGACGTGTTGACCAGCATGGGCTACGAGGCCGAGAACGAACGCCGCCTGGTCGACTTCGAGAAGTGGTGCGTCGACGCCGAGATGATGGCCGTCGCCCGCCCCGACGCGCTGTTCATGCACTGCCTGCCCGCCCACCGCGGCGAGGAAGTGGCCGCCGACGTCATCGACGGCCCGCAGTCGGTGGTGTGGGACGAGGCGGAGAACCGCATGCACGTGCAGAAGGCGCTGATGGAGTACCTGCTGCTCGGCCGCATCGGCTGAAAAGCGAAGGGGCCAGGCCCCGTTGCCGAACCTTTGAATCAAGGGGACTCGACACCCGAGTTAACCCTAGGCCGCCACGGATGGGCACAACGAATGCCACCGCCGTGCAGCGGAACTCGCCGTCGGGTTCCCCAATTCAAAGGAAACAGCATGACCAGGAATACCGGTTCCGGCGTGAGCCACGATGCAGCGTGGCTGCGCCTCTATGCGGCCGTGGCCGCCCTTCCCCTGGTTCTGACCGCCTGCGGCGGCGGAGGCGGCAGCTCGCCGACGCCCTCTCCGCCCCCGTCGTCCGCCTCCATCACGGTGACGCCGTCGAACAGCGCCGTCACCGCCCCCGGCGGCGGCGCCGTCAACCTGACGGCCGCGGTCACCGGCAGCACCGCCACGCCCACGTGGACGCTGAGCGGTCCCGGAACGCTGAGCGCCAGCAGCGGCACGGTGATCACCTACACCCCGCCGACCACGACCGACTTCGCCACCAGCACCCCGGTAATTGTTTCCGCCAGCGTTGCCGGTGTGACCACGAGCACCACGCTGACCCTCACCACCACGGCGGCCGGCCTCACCTGGGCCAACGTCACCGCCACGTCCATCGGCACCCTGCAGTCGGTGGACTTCTTCAACAGCCATTACGTGGCCGTGTCGGACGCCGGCAACGCCCTGGTCAGCTCGGACGCCGCCACGTGGACGTCGGAGCCGGCGCTGGCATCGAACACCTCCAGCGACCACTTCGACGCCTACGCGATCGGCCACCTCGGAAGCACGCTGGTGGCCGTGGGCTCGCGCTCGCCGTCGCCCTACACCACCAACACCGGCGCGGCCGCCTACAGTACCGACGGCC
>JACMOG010000077.1 GCA_014378125.1 Vitreoscilla sp.
CGCGGGGCGCGGTCGATCACGCACACGGTGCCGATGCGCTCGCCACCGGGCATCACGATGGGCGCGCCGGCGTAGAAGCGCACGTCGGGCTCGCCGGTGACGAACGGGTTGTCGCGGAAGCGCGGGTCGCTCGTGGCGTCGGGCACCTCGAACAGGGCGTCGTCGCGGATCGCGTGGTCGCAGAACGCCACGTCGCGCGAGGTCTCGTTGGCGCCCGGCATGCCGAAGCTGGACTTGAACCATTGGCGGTGAGCATCCACCAGCGAGATGAGCGCGATCGGCACGCCGCACAGCTGCGCCGCGGTGGCGGTGATGGTGTCGAAGGCCGACTCGGGCAGCGTGTCGAGCACGCCCAGCTCGCGCAGCGCGGCCAGGCGGCGCGCCTCCTCGGTGATGGCTGGCAGCGTCATCGCACGAGCCCCACGGCGGTGGCGTCGATGCGCTGCAGCGGCGCCGGGTCGATGGCGCGCAGGACGTCCACGCTCGGGCGGCCACCTCCGGCGCGGCGCACGGCCCAGCGGGCCTGGCTCTGCGTCGTGGTCACGAGCGATTGGTCGAGCCGCACGCGCTAGTACTCGCTCTCCATCATCGCCGTCGCCTGCGTCGGACCCACGTGCAGCCGATCCGCGAGCAGCGTGCTGGCCACGCCGGGCTCGGCCTGGATCGCGCGCTGCGCCCGCAGCAGCGCACGCAGCACGCGCGCGACGTCGGCGTCGCGATGCGCCAGCGTCGGGCGGGCGGCGACGAGGTTGAAGTGCTGGGTGTAGACGCGCGGGCTGGCGAACACCACCGCGTCGCCGGCCAGCGACAGCGCCGCCGTCCAGGCGATGGGCTCCCAGATCGCGATCGCGTCGAGCGCGTGGGCTTGCAGCGCGGCCACCAGCTTGTCGGGCGCCAGGCCGATCACCTTCACGGTGGTGGGATCGATGTCGTTGAAGATGAGCCAGTTGTCGAGGAAGTACTGCGCCGAGCTGTCCGGCACGGTGCCCACGCGCTTGCCGCCCACCTGCGGCGCCTCCGCGATCTGCGCACTGCGGCGGGCCACCACCTTGATCTGGTGAGACGACGCGCTGATGGTGGCCACGATGGCCAGGTCGCGGCGCGCGGCGGCCTCGTCCTTGAAGAATCCCCTGGCCTCGGCCACGTAGACCGGCAGCGACACCGGCCCGGACGACACGGCCAACGCGAGCGTCGGCGCCTCAGCGCGCCGCGCGAACAGCGCCTGTGCCCCGGCCCACGCCAGCGTCCACGCGAGCGCCCACGCGCCGCCCACGAGCGCGCGGCGCGTGAGGCCCGCGCGCGACGAGAGCGTGGCCTGGGCGTTCATGCGCCCCCCGGCTCGGCGAGAAGCACGTCGTCGACCATCACGCGCCAGGTGTTGCGCCCGGCGTTCTTGGCGGCGTACAAGGCCGCGTCGGCGCGGCCGATGAGGGCCTCGGCGGTGGCGCCGTCGGCCGTCAAGATCTCGCGCCGGAACGCCACGCCGATGCTGGTGGTGTGCGACAGTGCGCGGCCTTCCACCTCCAGCGGCCGGCCGACGTCGGCGACGATCTTGCGCGCCACGATCTGCGGCTCGTCGGCGTTGTTGACGCCTTCGTGGATGATCACGAACTCGTCGCCGCCCAGGCGGGCCACGGTGTCGGTGATGCGCACGCTCTGCTGCAGCCGCCGCGCGAACGCCTTCAGCACCTCGTCGCCGGCCGCGTGGCCCAGGCTGTCGTTGATGCTCTTGAAGTGGTCGATGTCCAGGTACATCAGCGCCAAGCCCCTCATGGCGCGGCGCGCCCGCGACAGCGCCAGCGGCATCGTCTCGTTGAAGCTGTAGCGGTTGGCCAGGCCGGTGAGCACGTCGGAGCGCACCAGCAGGCTCAGCTGCCTTTCGACGTTCTTCAGCGCCGACACGTCGGTGGCCAGGCCGTAGAGGCCCGCCACGCGGCCGTCGGACTCGATGTCGGGGATGTACACGTAGTGCAGGATTCGGGTGACGTCGCCGGTGATGGACTCGGCCTCGAACGTGACGCGCTTGCCGGTGAGTCCGGTTTCGATGCTCTCGCGCCGGCGCTCGTAGGCGATCGGGCGCAGGATGTCGCCGATGCGCTGGCCCAGCACGTCTTCGGCCGGCCGGCCCAGCCACTCGAGGCCGGTGCGGTTGACGAAGCGGTAGCGCTGCTCCGCGTCGAGGTAGGTGATGGCCACCGGCAGGTTGTCGGTGATGGCCCGCAGCTGGCCCTCCAGCTTCGCGCGCCGCGACTCGGCCTCCTTCAGCGCGGTGATGTCGAAGGTCATCAGGTAGAAGCCGCGCTGGGTGCCGCCATCGCTGTGGTCGGGGATCAGGTGGGCCTGGAAGTGCGCGGCGCGATCGGCGAACTCCACCTTGCCGTCCAGGCGCGAGCGCCGCCCCTGCAGCGCCTCGCGCACGAAGGGCTCGTGCTGCGCGTACACCGTCTCGCCGAGCGCGGTGCGCATGCTCAGGCCGGGGATGTCGGCGCGGCTGAGGCCCAGCGAGCGCAGCCCGGCGTCGTTGGCGTACAGGCAGGTCTGGTCCATGTCGAAGTAGCCCACCATCGCGGGGATCGCGTTGGTGAGGTCGGCCATGCGCTGCTCGCTGCGCGAGATATCGAGCTCGGCGGCGCGGCGCTCGGTGATGTCCACGCTGAGCGTGTAGCAGCCGCGCACGACGCCATTCGGGTCGACGTCGGGGATGTACTCGGACAGCAGGTGGCGATCGATGCCGTTGCGGCGCAGGCTGCGCGCCCACTGCACGCGCTCGCCGGTCAGGGCCTTGTCGAGATGGCCCTGCATCGCCGCGTAGGCGCCCTCGCCCAGCACCTCGGCCACGTGGCGTCCCACGATGCTGAACGGGTCGTGGCCCAGCCACTCACGGTACTTCTCGTTGGCAAAGCGGTACTGATGCGCGGGATCGATGTAGCCCACCAGCGCGGGCAGGTTGTCGGTGATGTCGCGCAGCTGCTGCTCGGAGCGGTCGCGCTGCTGGTCGCTGTCCTGCAGCGCGGCGGTCATCGCGTCGAACTCGCGCGCCAGGTCGCCGAACTCGTCCTGCGTGGTGCTGCCCAGGCGGTAGCTCATGTCGCCGCGCCGGATGGCGGCGGCCGCCCGGTCGAGACGCTGCATGGGCAGCAGCACGCGGCGCAACACCACCATGCCGCTGGCCAGCACCATCACCAGCATCACGCAGGGCACCGAGAACGCGATCCACTTGAACTCGCTCTCGGCGGCGCGGCGCTGGGCCACCGAGGCCTGCAGCCACTGATAGGCGTAGTCGCTCATCGCCTGGGTGTTGGTGAGCAGCTGGTCGAGCAGGGCCTCCTTGCGGCGCACCGTGAAACTGTCGTCGGCGTCGGGCAGCTCCACGAGGCGCGAGAACAGCGCCGGCAGCGCCTGCGTGACATCGCGCAGCTCCGCCAGCGCGGGATTGGTGACCTCGCCGTGGTCGTCCGCCAGCGCCGCGGCAATGGTGGCATGGCGCAGGCGCCACTGCTCCGCCGCGCGCGGCTCGGCGTAGCGCGGGTACTCCCGCGTCAGGGCGAACAGCCCGGCCACTTCGTGCTCGGCGGTCTGCGCGCGGGCCTGCGCGTCGCCGGCGGCGTCTTCGCGACGGCCGGCCGCGAACACGATGGTCGCGGCCAGGATGCCGGTGCACACCGAGGCCGTGACGAACGCGAGGAGCTGGGTGCGGATGCGCATCGCTAGCCGCCGGTTCCGACCGCGCCCGGACGAACCGCGCGCAGCGGGCCCGGGTGGATCAGCGTCAGCACGTTGGGACGCGCGCCCCCGGCCACGTGGCCTTCGCGCTGCGCCCAGCGCACCTCGCCCTCCATCGTGGTCAGGAGCGCCTGGTCGAGCGACAGCCGGAAGCCCAGCCCGCCCCACACCCAGTCGACGAAGTGCTGGTCGAGCTTGACTTGCTCGCGCAGGATCGCCTGCGCCTCGGCCGGGTGCGCCTGGATGAACACCTCGGCGCGATCCACGGCGCGCAGCAGGCGCACCAGCGCGTCGTCGCGGGCGGCGAACAGCGCGCGGCGTCCAACCAGGTCGTAGCTCTCGATGTACCCGCCGCTCAGCGGCAGGCGCACGCCCACGGCGTCGACGCCATGCAGCGCGGCGTAGCCGAAGGGCTCCCACACGGCCAGGCCGTCGATGCGGCCCGACGCCAGCGCGGCCACGGTGTCTTCGGCCTGCATCGGCACCAATGTCACCCCGTGCGGGTCGACGCCCACGTTGAGCAGGTGGGTCTCCAGCAGGTATTGCGACGCGGTGCCGGCGATCACGCCCACCTTGCGACCGGCCAGTTGCTCGCTGCGGGTGATGCCGCTCGCCTTGCGGGCGATCAGCTTCAGGTTGTCGGTGGCGTGAGCCACCGTGGCCAGGATGGCCACGTCGGCGTGCGCGAAGGCCTGCAGCACCACGGGCATCTCGGACGTCGTGGGGAGGCCGGCTTTGCCGCCCAGCACCGGGCGCAGGCAGCGCGTCCCGCCGATGCAGTCGGTGATGGCCACCTCCAGGTGTTCGTCGGCGAAGAAGCCCCGCTGCTGGGCCACGTAGAGCGGCAGCGACACCGGCGCCCGCGACGCCGCGATGCGCAGCGGCTCGGCCGCGGCGGCGGTGGGCGCCAGCCAGGCGAGCGCCGCGAGCGCCAGCGCGAAGGAGGAGGAACGGGCCATGGGTCTCTTGGTTTATCGAATCGGCGAACCTGGCCCCACGCCATGCGGGCCACGACCACCGTCACTCGCGAGCATCCCGTATCCGGAGCCGCGGCGATAGCGCGAAAAGACGAGCAAAGGGGCTTCATGTCGCCCCGCCGGGCCCTGGAACGGGCCTAGTTCTGGGACGAATGGGCCACGTGCAGCGATTCCACCCGGCCCGCGCGAAGCTCGAGCACGGTCGAGCTGACCATCGCGAGGTTGCCCGTCTGGCCCTGGAACAGGCTGGAAAAGATGGGGCCAGTCTTGGGCGGGATGCCCAGCGCCTTGCGCAGGTCGGCGCTGATGCCGCCCAGCCAGAGGCCGTCGTCGAAGCGCACGGGCTTGAAGCGCGCGGGCAACTCGGGGCATTGGGGCGTGGGCGCGGCGCCGGCCGGCAGGTCGGCGGCGACGACGGCGTCGATGCGCCCGCGCGCCAGCTCGCTGGAGGTGAGCCAGAGTCGCTGCGCGGGCGCGGCGTCGGTCAGGGTGTAGCAGAGCCAGTCGAGTGCGTCGGTGCCCTTGCCCTGGTGGCGCTGGCTGGCGCCCACGCCGATGGCCTGCTGGGTGGCGGCCAGCGAAGAGCCGTCCAGCGTCACCCGCAGGCTGCCCATCAGCAGCGGGCGCACCGGGTCGACGGCCAGCGTGACGGGCGAGTCCTTGACCACGGGCCAGGGCGGAGGCGCCACGGGCGGGTCGGCGGCAAGCGAGGCGCCGTGCCAGGCGGCGGACGCGGCGCCCGACAGTGCCAGAGCGATCAGCCGTTGCTTCGAGCGGATCTGCATGTTTGAAGAGGTCTCCGAAATCGTTCGTGTGTCGCGGACGCCTCTGCGTGCGTCCGGTGCCGCGTCTTCTGCGGCACTGTCGCGTAGTCTCACACGGAAGAGCGACAGCCGTCTTGGCATTAGCCGCCAACCCCGTTGGCCCGGCGAGCCATTCCGCGGAGATTTCGCACGTTCCAGGCATGTACCTTCCCGGTGATACGTTAGAGAGCCTCACCTGGATGAGGGGTCGGCGCCGGTTTGGTAGATTCCCGTGCTTACTCGACAAAGACTGAGACGATGATCGACAAGATCGTTGAAAGCGCTGCCGCCGCCCTGGCGGACGTCCAGGACGGCGCCACCGTGATGATCGGCGGCTTCGGCACCGCCGGCTTGCCCGACGAGCTGATCGCCGCGCTGATGGACCAGGGCGCGCGCGACCTCGTCGTGGTCAACAACAACGCGGGCAACGGCGACACCGGCGTGGCCGCCGTGCTGGGCGCCGGCCGCGTGCGCAAGATCACCTGCAGCTACCCGCGCCAGGTCGACTCCTGGCACTTCGACCGCTTGTACCGCGAGGGCAAGATCGAGCTGGAGCTGGTGCCGCAGGGCAACCTGGCCGAGCGCATCCGCGCCGCCGGCGCCGGCAACGGCGCGTTCTTCACGCCCACCGGCTACGGCACGATCCTGGCCGAGGGCAAGGAAACCCGCGAGTTCGACGGCAAGATGCAGGTGCTCGAGACCGCGATCCACGCCGACGTCGCCCTGATCAAGGCCGAACGCGGCGACCGCTGGGGCAATCTCACCTATCGCATGACCGCGCGCAACTTCGGCCCCGTCATGGCGATGGCCGCCAAGTGCACCATCGCCACGGTGCACGAGGTGGTGGAGCCCGGCGCGCTCGATCCCGAATCCGTGGTCACGCAGGGGCTGTTCGTGCAGCGCGTGGTTTCCATCTCGCGCACCGTCACCCGCGGCGCCGGCTTCAAGACCGCCTGACCATGACTGAAACGACCAAGCTCCCCCGCTGGACCCGCGACCAGATGGCCGCCCGCGTGGGCCGCGACATCCAGGACGGCGACGTCGTCAACCTCGGCATCGGCCTGCCCACGCTGATCGCCAACCACCTGCCGGCCGGTCGCGAGGTGATCCTGCAAAGCGAGAACGGCATCCTGGGCATGGGCCCGGCCCCGGCCCCCGGCGCGGAAGACTTCGACCTGACCAATGCCGGCAAGCAGCCGGTGACGTTGCTGACGGGCGGCTCGTTCTTCCAGAGCGCGGAAAGCTTCGCGATGATGCGCGGCGGGCACCTCGACATCTGCGTGCTGGGCGCGTTCCAGGTGTCGGCGCGCGGCGACCTGGCCAACTGGCACACCGGCGCCGAGGGCGCGATTCCCGCCGTCGGCGGCGCGATGGACCTGGCCATCGGCGCCAGGCGCACCTTCGTGATGATGGAGCACCTCACCAAGAGCGGCGAGAGCAAGCTGGTGGAGAGCTGCACCTATCCGCTCACCGGCCTGGCCTGCGTCAGCCGCGTCTACACCGACCTGGCCGTGATCGATGTCGGCCCGGACGGCGCTCGCCTGGTGGACATGGTCGATGGCCTCGCGTTCGACCAGCTGCAGGCCGTGACGGCCATCGCGCTGGCGCGCTGACCCGAGAAAAGTTGCGTGGCGTCTCCGCGGGGCGGCCGCGGTCTGGTAGAAATGCTGCATCGCAGCGCAACGGGAGCAGTCATGCAACTCAAGGACAAGGTCGCCATCATCACGGGCTCGGCCAGCGGCATCGGCAAGGAGATCGCGATCGAGTTCGCCAGGGAAGGCGCCAAGGTGGTGATCGCCGACCTGGCGCTCGCCGCGGCGCAGGCCACGGCCGACGAGATCAACGCATCGGGCGGCAAGGCGATGGCCGTGGAGATGAACGTCACCGACGAGGCCGCGGTGGATGCTGCCACCGCCAAGGTGGTCGAGCAATTCGGCGGCGTCGACGTGCTGATCAGCAACGCCGGCATCCAGATCATCAGCCCGATCGTCGACTTCAAGTACGACGACTGGAAGAAGCTGATGGCCATCCATGCCGACGGCGCGTTCCTGACCACCCGCGCGGCGATGCGCGCGATGATCGCCCAGGGCAAGGGCGGCGCCATCATCTACATGGGCTCGGTGCATTCGCACGAGGCCTCGCCGCTGAAGTCGGCGTACGTCACCGCCAAGCACGGCCTCATCGGCCTGGCCAAGGTGGTGGCCAAGGAAGGCGCCAAGGACGGGATCCGCGCCAACGTCATCTGCCCGGGTTTCGTGCGCACGCCGCTGGTGGAGAAGCAGATCCCGGAGCAGGCCAGGGCGCTGGGCATCAGCGAGGCCGACGTCATCAGGAACGTGATGCTCAAGGATACCGTCGACGGCGAGTTCACCACCGTGCAGGACGTGGCCCGGACGGCCGTGTTCCTGGCGGCGTTCCCCACCAACGCGCTCACCGGCCAGTCCATCACCGTGTCCCACGGCTGGCACATGCAGTGATCCGCCCCGGCACGTTCAGGGCCGCCCTCTTCGACATGGATGGCCTGCTCATCGACCCCGAACGAGCGGTCTCGGCCGCCTGGATGGCGGGAGCCCGGGCGCTCGGCTTCAAGCTGGAAATGGCCGACTTCATGCGGGTGATCGGCGTGGCCGCGCAGCAATCGAGGCCCATGCTCATCGAGATGATGGGCAGCGAGGAGGCCATGCGCGCCACCGCCGCGAAGGCGCACGCGCTGCTGCCGCAGGCCGACGGCGCGCCGGTGTTTCCGCTCAAGACGGGCGCGCTGCCGCTGCTCGAGGCGCTGCACGCCGCGGGCATCCCGTGCGCGGTGGCGTCGTCGTCGAACGTGGAGGAGATCCGCCATCGGCTGGGCCACGTCGACGTGCTGAAGTACTTCCGGTGCATCGCCGGCGGCGACGAGGTGACGCACGGCAAGCCCGACCCCGCGCTGTACCTGCTGGCGGCCGCGCGCCTGGGCGTGGCGCCGGAAGACTGCATCGCGTTCGGGGGCAGCGAGAACGGCGCCCGCGCGGCCCAGGCCGCCGGCGTGCGCGTGGTGATCGTGCCCGACCTGAAGCCGCCGCCCGCGGACGTGGCGGCACGCGCGCACGGCGTCATCCCGTCGCTGGCGGATGCGATCGAGCACGTGCCGCACTGGTTTCCGCGGCTGTGACGCCCCCCGACCTGCGGTTCCTCGGCGGCTATCCCGAGTCGACGCTGGCGCAGGTGCGCGACCTGATCTCTCAGGGCAAGCTGGGCGAGTACCTGGCGCGCCGCTATCCCGAGCGCCACGACGTGCGCAACGACGGCGCGCTGTACCAGCACGCGATGGCGTTGAAACAGCGTTACCTGCGCAACGCGCCGCTGCTGTCCAAGGTGGCCTACGACAACCGGCTGCAGATCGACCAGCGCGCGTTGGGCACGCTCACGGCGGTGTCGCGCGTGCAGGGTGGGCAGCTCAAGGCGAAGAAGGAGATCCGCGTGGCCGCGATCTTCAAGGATGCGCCCGCGGAGATGCTGCAGATGATCGTGGTGCACGAGCTGGCGCATCTGAAGGAGCGCGAGCACGACAAGGCGTTCTATGCGCTGTGCGAGCACATGCTGGGCGACTATCACCAGGTCGAATTCGACACGCGGCTGTACCTGACATGGCGCGCCCTGGACGGGTCTGGCCCCGAAGGCGCCAGACCCCTTGTAGGGTGATGCAAGTCACGGAGCCGACCGCCTGACTGCAGGCGCCGCCTGGTCTGCCCGACGCACCGGAGGCGGTTCCTGTGCCCGACTTCACGAACTGGCTCGGATTGCGTCGGTGTTTTCACGGATCAGCAGGGCCTGTTGCCCCTATCCTCGAGGCATCGCACAGCACTACCGCGCCGGCCGTCATGACCACACTCCTCATCGCGCTACTCGTCTTTCTCGCCGCCGCCTTGGGCGGGTGGCGCGTCATGGTCGCACGCAGTCGCGCCGCCCAGACTCAAGCCGCCCGGGAACAGGCCCTGCAGGCCGCCCGCACCGCCGTCCACGAAGGGACACCCGGCACGAAGCCGGTCGCCGCCGAGGACGTGGAGGCCGCCCGGGCCGCCGCCCGCGCGAAGGCTGGGCGCGTGATCGCCGCCGAGCAGGCGCGCCGCAAGGCCGCCATCCAGAAGGCCCAGAACGTCGCGCGTGTCGAAGACGAGCGCCGCGCCAGGGAGGCCGAGGCCGCCGCGCTCGCCTCGACGCTGCCCGCCACCCGCCTGCCCCAGGTCGAGCGCACGACGCCGGTCATCCACCGCCCCGCCGCGTTGCCCATCGTCGGCGAGAAGACCACGCCGCTGGTTCGCCCCGCGCCGGTCGCCGCGCGCAAGCCCGCGGCTCCCAGCGTCCTCAAGACGGCCGCGCAGACGCTGGTGCTGCTGGTGGACGACTCCAAGATGGTCCGCGTGAAGTCCAGCCGCCTGCTGGCCTCGCACGAGTTCCAGGTAGTGACCGCCGTGGACGGCATCGACGCGCTCAAGCAACTCGAGAACTGCTGCCCCGACCTGGTGATCACCGACGTCGACATGCCCGAGATGGACGGCTTCGGCCTGGTCAACGCGCTGCGCGGCAACCCGCGCACGCAGCACATCCCGATCGTGATGATCACGTCGGCCGAGGATCGCCATCGCGAAGAGGCCCTGCGCGTGGGCGTCGGCCTGGTGATGGGCAAGCCCTACGACGAGCCGGCCCTGATCGCGCACATCCGCAGCTTCAGGTTCTTCGCCAAGGTCGACGAAGCAAAATCGCTGGCCTGCGCCTGAACGCGCCCTGACGGCCGCCTGCGCGGCGGTCGTTAGCATGACGGGATGCGTCTTCCGCTCCCGTTTCGCAGCCCCCTGCTGGGCACCTCCTTTCGCTGGCTCCTGTGGAGCGACGCGCTGACCCTGCTGTCCATGATGGTGGGCCAGGTGGCCTTGCCATGGTGGATCGCGCAGTCGGGCGGCGCGCACGACCTCTCGGTGTACGGCGTGTTGGTGTCGGCCATGTCGTTCGTGGCACTGCCGCTGCTGTCGCCGTTCGCCGACCGCCATTCCAAGCGCAGCCTGATGACCGTGGGCCTGCTCGGCTTCGGCGTGGCCACCGCCGCGATGGCCGCGTTCGCCACGCTGTCGCACTACCGGCTGGGCGTGGTGGTGGCCATCGTGGCTATCACCGTGCTGGCCGGCGCGCTGGTGATGCCGGCCATCAACAGCATCGTCACCGAGCTGGTGCCGCCCACCGGCCTCTCGCAGGCGCTCGGCCTGCAGCAGACCGCGCAGGCCAGCGGCCGCCTGGTGGGCCCGGCGCTGGCCGGTGCCGTGCTGGCCGTGGTGGGCACCGGGCCCACGCTGTGGCTGGGCGCCGTGCTGTTGTTCGCAGCCGCCCTGCTGGCCACGCGGCTGCCGCGGCCCGAGCGTTCCGACGCGGGCGCCAAGCCGCGCGGCCGCTGGATCGACGAGGTGCGCGTGGGGCTGCGCGTGAACTGGGCCATTCCGCTCGAGCGCGGCTGGGTGCTCTGCAACTTCGTCGGCGCCGTGTTCATGGTGCCCTGCATCGCGATGCTTGCGCCGCTGAAGGTGCAGTCGCTGGGCCTGTCGGCGGCCTGGCTCGGCTGGTGCGAGGCCGGGCTGTCGCTGGGCCTGCTCGTCGGCTCGATGGGTCCGGCCAGCTGGTGGTCGCGCGCCACCGGACG
>JACMOG010000835.1 GCA_014378125.1 Vitreoscilla sp.
CCATTGCGCGGCCTCGGCCGAGAAATGCAGCGTGGCCTGCCGCAGCCGCGCCCCGCCGAAGATGCCGTAGCCCTGGTCGAGTGCCGATTCCACCTCGGACATCGGCAGTTCGCGTGCCGGCTCGTCCAGCACCTTGGCCGAGCGCACGGCGTCGAGCGCGAAGCGGCGCAGGCCCCCGCTGGCGTGGCACCAGGCGTCGAGATACCAGGTGTTGCGGTAGTGCAGCAGGCGTTGCGGCGACAGCACGCGCTCCGACTCGCTGCGCTTGCTGCGCGTGTAGTAGCTGATGGTGAGGCGGCGCCGGCTCAGCACGGCGCTGACGGCCTCCTCGAACCAGCGGCTCGCCACGGCCCTCTTGGCCGGGTTGGCGATCCGAACGCGGCGCATCAGGGCCTGGGCCTCGTCGCCGCTGGCGCCCAGCATGCCGTGCAGCTTGTCCAGCAGCGGCTGAAGGTGGCGACCCAGCACGCCGCCGTCGTCCAGGCCGGCGATGAGTTGGTGCATCGTCAAGAGCGCGTGAAGTTCCTTTTCCGAAAACCACACGCCGGGCAGCTCGTGCGTCTTCGCGCCGGGGCGCACCGCCGGCCCGCCGTTGGCGGCCACGGCGCCGCCGTCGGCGAAGCGGTACACGTTCTCGTCCCGGGCGTAGACGATGGGCGCGTCCATGCGGTCGCGCAGGTATTGCAGGTCGCGCTTGAGCGTCGCGGGCGACACCTCGAGCTCGGAAAGCAGCTGCTCGAAGCTGACGCCCGACTGCCGCTTGATGAGCAGTTCGATCCGGTAGAAACGTTCGGTTCGGTCCATGGGCCTGCATTTTGCCGTACCAGCTCATCGTATGAGCTTGTGGAACGCCAAACTGCCTTCACTGTCAGATCAAACCGAGGACGACACCATGAACCAGGCCACCTTCAACTTCGCCCCCAGAGCCAGGCGCGCGGACATCGGCGCGAAGCACGCGGTCGTGGCGAAGCCGCCGGTTCGTGAACAGGCCCCGGCCAACGACGTCGATCCCGGCGATGCGATCGGCTTCGAATACGCCCGCTACGCGCTGGTGCCGCCCGCGCCCTGCCTGTGGCCCGGCCACCCAATCCGCGAAGGCTGGGAGCGCGGCCGCCGCCTGATGACGCGCCGCACGCGCCCGGCCACCCTGGCCGTCACGCGCTGGCTGGCGTTGCGCCTGGCCGCCTGGCAACGCGGCGAGGCCTTCGACGACCACCAGATCACGCCCCAGGTGCTGCGCTCGCTGGAGGTCGCCACCCATTGCCCCATCACCGGCCGCGCGCTGCAGGACGACGCCTGCGTGGCCCCCATCGACCTGCGCCGCGGTTGGGCCGCCGGCAACCTGGTGCTGCTGAGCCCCGGCATCGCCGAACGCTGGAAGACCATCGACTGGGAGATGGCCAAGGACGCGCTGGCGCGCGTCGAGGCCGAGCCCGAGACGCTGGTCGAGGGCCTGCCGCTGCGCCACTGGCGCCGGGTCGTGGCGCTGAAATCGCTCGCCACGCCGCTGCCGCACGACGAGGCCGCCAGCATCCCGCTGCACGTGCTGCCGCCCAACCGCATCCGCCTGGTCAACCCGATCCAGGAGCTCCAGGCCGTGCTCACGCTGCAACTGGCCGTTCCGGGCTGGGGCCAGCGCGCCCGCGGCCTGGCCGACTCGATGCCCGTGGCCCTGCGCAACGAGTTCAACCTGTTCTTCAACTCGCTGCTGGCCCAGGCGCTGCGCCAGAACCAGGGCGCCGCCAAGACCGAGATGCGCGACGCGCTGGCCGCGGCCTGGGGCGACGCGGTGGTGATGCGACGCTGGTTGCGCTTCACAGCGCTGGCCGACGCGACGCTGGCCGAGACGCTGGTGGAGCGTCTCACGCGCGAACCGATGCCGGGGCTCTATGTGGTGCGGCATGGCGAGGTCGAGGCGCAGCAGGCGATGGCGGCTTGACAACTGGTGCGCGCGCGGCGACCGCGTCAGGCTGGCCGACGTCACTTCAGCCGACGTCAATCGTGGCGCGGCACAAACCAGGCAATCGCCAGGATTCTTGCGTTTTGCGGCCTACGGCAGCGTGATCGTCGCAGACTCGCCGTTCAGTTCCTTCTGCAGCAGGTCGTCGACCGCGCGCACCACGGCGGCATTGGCGTCGCTGCGCCCTTCCATGAACAGCTGCAGCAGGATGTGGCCGCAGAGGCGATTGATCCGGCCGGGGTTGCCTCCGCCGCGCGCGTGGATCTCGGCAATCGTGTTCACGTCGAAGACGGGTCGCCCCGTCCCGCCCGCAAGACGCAGGCGACCGAGGATGTAGTCGCGCGTGTCCGTGTATTCGAGCGGCTCGACATGCACGGGCGGATTGATGTTCAGGGGCCGTCCGAGTCGGTGGAGCTCCTCGACGGCCGGGGGTGCGAAGCGCCCGACAAGAACGACGTGCAACGCGGCGCGACCCTCGACGCGTACCGCTGCCAGCTTGCGCAGGCGCGTCAAGGCATCGAGGCCCAGTCGATGCGCCTCATCCACCAGCAGGAGCGCGTCGCGCCCTTCGCGAACGAGGGCCTCGAGTCGCTGGAGGAGGCTGCCCAGCGGCGGAAGGGCGTGGGTGCTGCGCATGCCCAGCGCCCGGCCGACGCCATCGAGCAGCCCGTCGCCCTCCAGGCGCGTGAGCCGCAGCTCGCCGACCGTGTGGCGCGCCGGATTGACCTCTTGCAATATTCGCCGGGCGACCGTGCTCTTGCCGATGCCGAAGTCGCCGAAGAGCGGCGTGAAGTCCTTTCCTCGGCGGGATGCGTCCAGCAAGGCATGGATGACCGCCCGTTGGGATGCCAGCTCGACGTGGAAATTGGGGTCGGGACCGATTCGAAACGGCATGTCGGCCAACCCGAAGTGGGCTTGGTATATGGTTGCCTCCGGGGGCCGCCCGAAATTCGCGCTGGGATCGGTTGCCTTGAAACATAAGCAGCCCTGGAAGCGTCGTCAATCCCACGTTGGTCCGGGACGGGTTCCGGCGCACCGCTGCCGCCGGTCGCCCGGCCCTACCCGCGCGATTCGCGCGTCATCGCCAGCTCGATGTCCTCGAGCTGCCCCTTCGCGTCCTGCACGCCATCCTTGGCGGCGAGCGACATCAGCCGCATCGCTTCGCGCAGGTCGCGATCGAGGCCACGGCCGTCGGCCGTCAATACCCCCAGGTGGTACCAGGCGGCGGGGATCTTTTTCTCGGCCGCCTGCTTGTACAGCGTCACCGCACGTTCCAGGTCCTGCGGCACGCCGCGGCCGCGCTCGTACTTGCCGGCGGGCATGATCAGCGCCTCGCCGTGGTCGTGCTGCACCGCGCGCTCCAGCCAGTAGATGGCGCGCTCGTCGTCCTGGGGCACGCCGTCGCCGGTGCTGCAGTGCATCGCCATCTCGTACTGCGCCTGCGCGAAGTCGCCGGCCGCGGCCTGGGCCAGCAGGGCCACGCAGCGGGTCATGTCGTGGCGAACGCCCTTGCCGATGCGATGCATCCACGCCAGGCGGTAGGTTCCGTGCGCGTTGCCGGCCTCGGACGCGCGCGTGAGCAGCTGCACGGCCTGCGCGGTGTCCCCGGGCACGCGCAGGCCCGTCTCGAGCTCCTGGCCCAGCCGCGCCAACGCGGGCGGGTAGCCCTTGTCGACCGCGCTGCGCAGCGGCGCCATTCCCTTGGGCACGCGGGCCTTGACCGTGTCGCCCTCCAGGTGGAGGACCGCCAGCGCGAGCTGGGCCGCGGCGCTGCCGGCGTCGGCGGCCGATTGCCACAGCTGCTTGGCGCTGGCCTGGTTGCGCGGGGCCACCAGGCCCTGCCACATCAGGTTGGCCAGCGCGTGGCAGGCGTGGGCCGGCGTCAGCAGCGGCGACTTCTCAGGGCGCGGGCGCGCCGACTGGCGGATGCGCTGTTCCAGCCAGGCGATGCACTCGGTGCCATGGTCGGCGGGGCTGCGCGAGACGAACACCACGCCCTCCTGCAACTGCGTGGACGTGGCGCTGCGGCGGAGGCCGCGCGCGTCCTTGAACACGCAGGCCATGTGGCCGTCCGGGCCCGGCACCACCTGCACCACGCGGCCCGGGTACAGCCCGCCGTCGGTGAGCACCGCGTCGCCCACGCGCACCTGCTCGCCGCTTGCGTACGACGGCTGCACGCCGACGGCCGCCGGCAGCAACGAGGGCACCTCGCGCCGGCCCTGGTAGAAGTCGACCCAGCCCTTGCCGGACGACCAGCGCACGCCATGCAGGCCGCGCTTGACCGCCACGTACAGGCGCAGGAACTGATCCTCTGGAACGCTGAACTCCCAGACCGACGGGTCGAGGATGGCGAACGGCTGGCCGTTGGTGGCGGGCTGGAACCGGAACGCCATGCGCAGGCGCAGCGGCGAGTTGCCGTAGGCCTGCACCGTCACCGAGATCGCCTCCACGCGCTTGCCCGACGAGTTGATCGACGTCGCGTGCGCGAACGCCTTCCACGTGGCGCCCTCGGCGTTGTCCTTCAGCGCCGCCTCGCCGCGCGCCACGGCATCCTCGCCGTCGAAGGCCAGCGTGGTGGTGGCCACGCGCTGGCCGCGTGGGTGCTGCCAGGTGATCTGCGGCATCGCGGGACGTCCTTCGGCCACGGCGCCCATCATCGTGCTGGCGGTGACGCCCAGCACCCGGGCCGCGTTCCACCAGGCCATCGGCAGGTCGTACTCGAGCTCGCTGGCCACGCTCAGCAGGTAGTCGGACGCGGTGGCGTACTGGCCCAGGCCCAGCTCGAACACACGGTCGTGCAGCCACACCAGCGGCAGGAACAGCAACCCCTGGTCAGGCGCCAGCGCCACCAGGCGCGTGAACGGCGTGTCGGAGATGTTGGCCCAGTCGGCCACCGCCTTGCGCCCGGAAGCGGTGTCGTGCCAGTCGATGTGCACCCCGGTGCGGCGCGTGAGCACCGACATCAGGTAGAACGCCAGCAGCGACAGGAAGTTGCGACCCGCCGGATCGGCGAGGAACTCGTCGTGCACGGGCCTGGCCCGCTCGCGGATGGCCTTGAGCAGCAGGTCGAGGCGATCGAGGCTTTCCTCCGAGCCATCGAGACGCGCCTGCTGCAGGGCCTTGCCGAATTTCCAGCCACCCTCCACCTCGCCGCCGCGGGCATAGGTTTCGAGGAATAAGCGTGCTGTCTCGTTCAAGCGGCCTCCCAGCCGTCATCATTTTGCGTCCCGTCGAGGCGACGGCATGAATGTAACGGGAGAAGCGTGGTGGTGGACGCACACTCACGTGGAAAAGTGCAGCGTTGCGCAACTGCCGGGCGTGGGATGTGTGAAGAAGAAGGCCATTGCTTTGCGAGGCGCGTCGGATCAGTCACGACTCACCGCGCCCCGCACGCCGCCAAACCAGCGCCAAGCACCGCCACTCACAATCCGCGCTGAAGCAAAAAAAGCCGCACACCGCGGCCCTTCCTCTGGAATCGGCCGACTTCAGTCGATGCGCGCCATCGTATGGAACGGCAGGCGCGGGCCGCGCGGCCAGTTGCCGGTGGAGTCGCCGTAGCCGAGGTTGATGAGGAAGTTGGACTTCCACTTGCCCTCGGGGAAGAACGCCGCGTCGACGGCGGCGTTGTCGAAGCCGCTCATCGCGCCGGAGTCGATGCCCAGCGCGCGGGCGGCCACGATCAGGTAGGCGCCCTGCATGCTGCTGTTGCGCATCGCGGTGGATTCGATGAAGCCCGCGTTGCCGTGGAACATGTCGCGCGCGCCGGGCATCGCCGGGAACTGCGTGGGCAGCTGCTCGTGGAACTCGGTGTCGTAGGCCACGATGGCGGTGACCGGCGCGGCCATCGTCTTGTCCACGTTGCCGCCCATCAGCGTGCCCTTGAGCTTTTCCTTGGCCTCGGCGCTGCGCACGAACACGATGCGGCCCGGCTGGGCGTTCATCGAGGTGGGGCCCCACTTCATCAGGTCGACCAGCGAATGCAGCGTGGCGTCGTCGATCGGACGCGACTGGAATTTGTTGAACGTGCGGGCGTCGAAGAACAGTTGCTTCAGCGCGGCGTCGTTGAGGGCTTCGGACATGGTCGGTTCCTGGATCGGTTGTGGGGGATCGAGATGCATCTTCCCCCAGGCGGCGTGCCCATCCGTGCAGCCAAGTCGAAGGCCCCATTCAAAATCGGTCAACGCCGCCGTTCCCCCCGGTAGGCACGGCCGCGGACACAATCGTCTCCATGCGCCAACCTGTCCCCCTCGATCGCTGCACCCGTCTCCTCAACCACGGCCCCACGGTGCTGGTGAGCGCCGAGCACGCCGGCCGCCGCAACGTGATGGCCGCCGCCTGGTCGATGCCGCTCGACTTCACCCCGCCCAAGGTGACCGTCGTCCTCGACAAGCAGACCTTCACACGCACCCTCCTCCTGGCCAGCGGGCACTTCGTGCTGGCGGTGCCGACGGCGGCGATGGCCGCCCTCACCGACCGCGTGGGCAGCGTCAGCGGCCGCGACGTCGAGAAGTTCAGCGACGTGCTGGCCCACGCCGAGCCGGGCCCCGCCACGGGCGCGCCCTTGGTCGACGGCTGCATCGCCTG
Organism: Vitreoscilla sp.; assembly: GCA_014378125.1. The sequence goes on from JACMOG010000835.1 coordinate 6,545, forward strand.
GCTGGAATGCCGCCACATCCCCGAGCCGCACAACGAGCAGGCGTATGACCTGTTCATCGGCGAGGTGGTGGCCGCGTGGGCCGACGACCGCGTGTTCCGCGACGGCCGCTGGCACTTCGACGGCGCCGACGCCTCGCTTCGCTCGCTGCACCACATCGCCGGCGGCCACTTCTTCGCGATCGGCGACGAGGTCGAGTACACGCCGCTCGAGCCTACCGAAGGCTGACCGTCATGCGCTTCCAGGCCGGATCCTGGAACCTGTAGAACGCCTTGAGCGATCCCGGTGCATCGGCCGCCTTCTCCGTTGCCAGCGTCTGGCCATCGAGCAGCTCGTAGGTGCGCGCGGGCTTGTTGCCGCGCTGCGGGTCGCGCACCTCGCGCGCGGCCAGCACCTGTCCCGTGGCCGGCACCCAGCCCGCGAACTCCACGTAGCCCACGTCCGAGGCCTCGGTGGACGGCGGCAGCACCTGCAGCGTCCAGCCGGCCGGCGTGGCGCGGAACATCCACAGCTCGCGCCAGGTGGCCAGCGGCTGCACGGCTAGCGTCAGGGCGCTCGAGCCCGCGTTCACGCGCGCGGACGCCGTCCACACGGTGCCGAAGGTGCAACGACGCGCCAGCGGATGGTCGGCGGCGTGCGTCGCGTCGATCAGAAGCACGCACGTCTCGCCCGGCTGGCCCGGCTGCGTGGCCACGCGCAGGCCGGTGGTCGCCGGCGCGAGCACCTGCTCCGCGGCCCAGCGCGACGCGCCCACGCGCATGGCGGCGTCGGTCCACGCGGACTGGTCGTCGTCGGCCAGCTCGGTCTTGTCGACACCCGCCAGCGCCTCCAGCGCCTCGTTGCCGGCCATGCGCACGTCGTCGGCCGTGACGCCCGGCAGGCCGGCCGGCGCTGCGCCCCCCTCCACCACCAGGCGACGGCTGTCCTCGAACGCCAGCGTCGACCACACCCCGGCCTGGCGCAGGCGGATGCGGTTGCGCACGTACGGCGGCAGGTCGGCCGCGGGCACGCGCGCCAGCAGCACGGCGCGGGCGCGGTCGGCCTGCCAGCGTTGCAGCGGCGGCGTGCTGTCGGCGATGCAGTCGGGGCGCC
>JACMOG010000836.1 GCA_014378125.1 Vitreoscilla sp.
GCGGCGGCGTCGCCCACGAGTGCATCCTGGACCTGCGCCCGCTCAAGGGCACGTCGGGCATCAGCGCCGAGGACGTCGCCAAGCGCCTGATCGACTACGGCTTCCACGCGCCCACGCTGTCGTTCCCCGTGGCCGGCACGCTGATGGTGGAACCCACCGAGAGCGAGCCGCTGGGCGAGTTCGACCGCTTCTGCGACGCGATGATCGCCATCCGCGCGGAGATCGCCAAGGTCGAGCAAGGCAGCTGGCCGCGCGAGGACAACCCGTTGAAGAACGCCCCGCACACCGCGCAGGCGCTGCTCAAGACCGAGTGGCCCCATGCGTACACGCGCGAGGACGCCGCCTACCCGGTGGCCGCACTGCGCCTGGGCAAGTACTGGTCGCCGGTGGGCCGCGTGGACAACGTCTACGGCGACCGCAACCTGTTCTGCAGCTGCGTGCCGATGAGCGAATTTTCCGAAGCAGCCGAAGCCGAGGCCGCACAGGCCTGACCCCGGAAGGAATCCATGGCCGTCTCGGTTTTCGACCTCTTCAAGATCGGCATCGGGCCGTCCAGTTCCCACACGGTGGGGCCGATGCGCGCGGCGCGCATCTTCGTCGCGCGTCTCGCGCACGAGGGCACGCTCGCGCGCACCGCGCGGGTGAAGGCCGAGCTGTATGGCTCGCTCGGCGCCACCGGCAAGGGCCACGGCAGCGACAAGGCGGTGCTGCTGGGCCTGGCCGGGCACGAGCCCGACACGGTCGACATCGAGCAGGTGCCCGCGCTGCTGGACGCCATCCGCATGCAGCGTCGCGTGACGCTCAACGGCAGCCACGAGATCGGCTTCGACGAGTCCACCGACCTGGTCATGCACCGGCGCGAGACGCTGCCGTTCCACGCCAACGGCATGCGCTTCACCGCGTTCGACGCCGAAGGCCACGAAATCGAGAACCGCGTCTACTACTCGGTGGGCGGCGGCTTCGTCGTCAGCGACGAGGTGGCGGCCGACGGCTCGAAGCAGAAGACCATCGCGCCCGACACCACGGTGCTGCCCTACCCGTTCCACAGCGGCGACGACCTGCTGATGCTGACGGCGCGCGACGGCATCGGCATCGCCGAGCTGATGCGCCGCAACGAGCGCCACTGGCGTACCGACGACGATGTGCACGCCCGCCTGATGAAGATCTGGCAGGTGATGCAGGAGTGCGTGGTGCGCGGCTGCCGCACCGAGGGCATCCTGCCCGGCGGCTTCAAGGTGAAGCGCCGCGCGGCGCAGCTGTACCGCGACCTTACCGTCAACCCCGAGGCCGCGATGCGCGACCCGCTGATCGTGATGGACTGGGTCAACCTCTACGCGCTGGCCGTCAACGAGGAGAACGCCGCCGGCGGCCGCGTGGTGACGGCGCCCACCAACGGCGCCGCGGGCATCGTGCCCGCCGTACTCCACTACTACACGCGCTTCGTGCCGGGCGCCAGCGATCGGGGCGTGGTCGACTTCATGCTCACGGCCGCGGCCATCGGCATCCTCTACAAGGGGAACGCCTCGATCTCCGGCGCCGAGGTGGGCTGCCAGGGCGAGGTGGGCGTGGCCTGCTCGATGGCCGCCGCCGGCCTCGCCGCCGTCATGGGCGGCACGCCGCAGCAGGTGGAGAACGCCGCGGAGATCGGCATGGAGCACCACCTCGGCCTCACCTGCGATCCGGTGGGCGGCCTGGTGCAGATCCCGTGCATCGAACGCAACGCGATCGCGTCGGTCAAGGCCATCAACGCGGCGCGCATGGCGATGCGCGGCGACGGCACGCACCACGTGAGCCTGGACAAGGTCATCAAGACGATGCGCGAGACCGGCGCCGACATGCAGACCAAGTACAAGGAGACGTCGCGCGGCGGCCTGGCGGTCAACATCGTCGAGTGTTGAGGCCGTCCATGCGCAGCGCCGCGAAAAACGGCGACACTAGCGCTCCATGCAACGACTCGTCCTTCCGCTCGCGTCCGCCGCCCTGATCCTGGCGGGCTGCGCCTCCGCGCCGATGTCCGGCGCCGCGCTCGACGAGGTGCGCATCGAGACACGCGGCATGGACGCCGGAGGCGACGCCTGCGCCGACTTCAGCCTCACCGCCGCGCAGGCCCGCTATTTCCTGGCCCGGGCGGTGGTGGTCACGCCGGCGCAGCAGCGCGAAGGCTGGGACGTGCTGCCTTGCTACGTGCGCGGCACGGCGCGCTCGGCCAGCGGCGTGTGGCGCTGGGAGACCCGCGCCGGCGGCACCGCCACGCTCGAGACGCCGCCCGGCGACTCCGAGCTGCGCGCCTGCACGGGCTGCGAGATCGTGCTGGGGCGGCCCGCCGGCAAGCGCCGTTAGTCTGGCCGGGGGTCTGGCCCCGAACGGGGCCAGACCCCTCACTTCCAACGGGGCCAGGCCCCTTACTTCTTGTTGGCCTTGTCCCACGCATCCAGCGCGCTCTGCGCCGTCTTGATGCGACTCTCGTCGAGCTCGGCCAGCGCGTCGTAGCGACTGCCGATGGACGCGATCGCATCGTGGAGCGCCTGCGCGTTCGTCGGGTCGTCGCCGAACTGCCTGCGCGCCGCGGCGGTGGCCTCCTCCTTCTGCACGGCACGGCGTGCCTTGTCGTCCTGCGCGGAGCGCAGCGTCTGCTCGAGGGCGTCGCGCTGGTGCTGGACCTCGTAGCGCGCCAGCATCTTCTTGTCGACGTTCGTCTCCACCTTGCCCACCGAGGCGGACGCGGCGGTCTGCACGACGACCGTCGGCGCCGCCGCGCCGGAGGCCGGCGACGGATGGCCGTTGGGCACCACGTTGAGCTTTTCTTCGGACTTGGCGCCGAAGCACGGCGTCTGCTGGAACGTGATGCGGCCGTCGGCGCCGGTGCACTTGTACTGGGCCAGCGCGGTGCCGGCGTACGCGGCCAGCAGCAGGAAGGTGAGACGGGATTTCATGGCAGCGACGATAGCAGAGGGGTCTGGCTCCGCCCAGCGCCGCCTGGCGGAACGCCAAGAACAATCCGGGGCGGTGCCTGACCCCGATCGTGCGCCATGGTCCGCGATCGGGGTCAGGCACCGGCCTGAAGCGCCTCCGCTTCGAGCTGCGTCATCCGGCCGGTGCCAGACCCCTCCGTCTCCGGCGATCCGCCGTCCTGGATCGGGCGCAGGAACACGAGGATCAGGAAGCCGAGCCCGCCCAGCAGGCCCATGGCGGCCCAGCCGGCGCGGTACGCGTTGGCGCGCGCGTACGAGCCGCATGCCCACACGCTCAGCACGATGGCCACGGCCATGACCGCGGCCACGCCGACGGCGGGCAGGCCGCTGATGGCCAGCACGACGCCCACCAGGCCGGTGAGCACCGCGCCCACCAGCGCGCCGCGCGAGCGGCCATCCAGGCGCTGCCTGAAGAAGCCCACCCACTGCTCGATGTACGCATAGATCACCGGCACCACCACCTGCGTCAGCAGCGTCGACGTGATGTCGCCGCCGATGATGGCGCGGCCCATCGGCGCCTGCAGCTCGCCGCCCTCGTCCAGCGCGAGCGCCAGCGGGAGCATGCCGAACACCATCGCCGCGGTGGTCATGACGATGGGGCGCATGGGGATCTGGCCCGCCGAAAGCACCGCCTCGCCCAGCGTCGCGCCGGCCTTGCGCGCATGGTTGGCGAAGTCCACCAGCAGGATCGCGTTCTTGGTCACCAGGCCCATCAACATGATCAGGCCGATCAACGAGAACAGGTTGATGGTGGAGTGGAACAGCTTCAGCGACACCATCACGCCGATCAGCGACAACGGCAGCGAGGCCATGATCGCCAGCGGCTGCCAGAAAGTACAGTCGTTGGCGATGCCGTGCTGCAACACCAGCGCTTTGGAGCCATGCCCGAAGCGGTCGAAACTTAATCTAAATGACCGCCGTAGGCGGCCATGCCGAAATTCATCAAACATAGCTACC
>JACMOG010000837.1 GCA_014378125.1 Vitreoscilla sp.
ACCGGCATCGCCGGGTTCGCGCCCGACCTGGTGGCGCAACTCGGCGCGCTGAAGGCCGGCCAGACGCTGCCGGCGCCCGGCAGCGGCGCGGCGACACAGTACGCGGCGCGGCCGATCGCGGACCAGGTGGCCCAGGTGAAGGCGCTGGTCGATCCGGCGCTGTTCGATGCGGAGGTGCTGGCCGATGCGCAGCGCCGCGCGGGCACGGCGGCGGTCACGCTGGCGCAGGCGCAGGACGGCTTCGCCAAGCTCGACGCCACCCAACAATCGCGCGTGCTCGGCGCCGCACTGGCCGACGCGGGGGTGGCGGGCGTTCCGGCGGCGCAGGAGCCGCAAGAGGTGCTCGCGTTCGCCCAGACGCAGAAGAACGCCGCGCTCGACACGCTGCAGCAATTCGTGGTCGCCCAGGGCATCGCCGCCGCCACCGGCGCACAGGCCCTGGCTGCGTTCGAGGCGATGGCGCCCGAGCGCCAGGCGCTGCTCACCAACCAGGTGCTGGTGGGCGTGCTGCGCCAGTCCGGGCGCACGGCGTCGGCGCTGTCGGGGGCCGCGCAGACGGCGGCCTACGAACCGGCCTACGCGGCGCTCGACACCGTCTTCCCCGGCAGCGCCGGCGCGGGCAGGATCTCGCTGGGTGCGAGCCAGGTGGAGACGCTGCAGGACAGCAACATCACCGTGCTGGCGCCGCGCGGCAGCGTCGACGTGGGCACGCTGGTGGCGGGCACCAACCCGAAGCAGGCCAGCGCGCTGGGCATCGTCACGGCCGACGGCGGCGACATCGCGATGGTGGTGGGCGACAGCGTCAACGTCGACCAGTCGCGCGTGTTCACCGTGGGCCTGGGCGACCTGCTGATGTGGGCCTCGAACGGCAGCCTCGACGCGGGCCGCGGCGGCAAGACCGTGGTGGGCGCGCCGGCGCCGGTGTACTACCTCAACGCGCAGGGCCAGTTCGTCATCGACACCTCGGGCTCGTTCTCCGGCAGGCGCATCGCCGCGCTCAACGCCGCCAGCTCGCTGGATCTCTACGCGCCCAAGGGCGAGATCAACGCCGGCGACGCCGGCATCAAGTCGCTGGGCAACGCCTACTTCGGCGCAGTCTCATTCGTGGGCGCGGACAACCTGAGCGTGGGCGGCCTGGCCGTTGGCGCGCCGCCCCCGGCCTCGACCGGTGGCGGCACCGCCGGCCTCGCGGCCGTCGGACAGAGCGCCGCGGCCGTCACCCAGGTGAACGCCGGGGACAGCGAGGAGGAGAAGGAACGCAAGCGCCGCAAGCGCCTGAACCTCGTCCTCGACTTCCTCGGCTTCGGCGACGGCACGGCCAAGCCATGAACCCCTTCTCGAACCTTCCAGGACCCCGCCCGATCATGCGATTTCTCGTCTCCACGTTCGCGGTCGCCTGCGGCCTCCTGGCCGCTCCCTTGCTTGCGGCGGCCGCCGACGCCAGGGAGGCGCAGCGAACGCGCATCACGCTCAACACCTCGGCGCAAGGCCTGGAGACGCACGCCGCCGCGACCGCCGTGGCGGTGGCGGTGCGCCTGCATTCCGGCAACTTCGACTTCCTCTCGGCCAAGGAGGACGGCTCCGACCTGCGCGTGTTCGCGGGCGACGACAAGACGCCGCTGAAGTTCAGCATCGAACGCTTCGACAGCGTCAACGAGCTCGCCGTCCTGTGGGTGCAGGTGCCCACGGTGGCGCCGGGCAGCGAGAAGAACAACCTGTACGTGCACGCGGGCGACGCCAAGCCGTCCGCCGAGGCCCCGGGCGCCGGCGGCTTCGATCCGGCCACGCTGGTGGCGATCCATTTCAGCGACAAGGACGCGGGGGGCGCGGACGCCGCCGGCGGCCTGAAGACGGCGGCGAAGATCGCGGTCGAGCCCAACGGGCTGCTGGCGGGCAGCGCGGTGCTGAACGGGGTGCCGGTGGTCTGGCCGGGCGTCGACAAGGTCAAGGTCGACGCCGGCGGCGCCGTCACGCTGTCGATGTGGATCAAGCCCGAGGTCGTCACCAATGGAACGCTGCTGAAGTGGGGGCCGCTGTCGCTGGAGCTGCAGGGCGGCAAGTTGCAGGGCCATGTGGGCCCGGTGGTGATCACCGACGGCGACGTGCTGCCCCAGGCCTGGACGCAGGCCGCACTGACCGTCGGCGCCGGCAAGGCGACGCTTTACGTCAACGGCACCGAAACGGGCCACGCGGACGCGGCGTTGCCGGCCGTGGCAGGCGCGCTGCAGATGGGCGAAGGCGTGAAGGGCCTGGCCGACGAGATCGAGATCGCCAGCACCGTGCGCAGCCCCGACTGGCTGCGCGTGTCCGCGGGCGCCCAGGGCGCCGAGAGCAAGCTGGTGGCGTCCGTGAAGGACAACGGCGCCGACGCGGAGGGCTCGAGCCCGGGCTATTTCCTCATCCTCGTGAAGAATCTCACCACCGATGCCTGGGCCATCATCATCATTCTCGCGCTGATGCTCGTTCTGGCGTGCTGGGTGGTGGTCACCAAGACGTCGTACGTCATGCGCGCGGACAAGGACAACCGGCAGTTCCTTCAACGGTTCCGCGCCGCGTCGATGGATCTGCTGCATCTCGAGCAGGGCGCCAGGCATCCGCACTCGTCGCTGTTCCGCCTGTACTCGGCCGGCGTGCGCGAGCTGGCCAAGCGTGAGATCGGCGGTGACGACCCGGACGCCGTGAGGCCGTTGTCGGGCGCCTCGCTCAATGCCGTCAAGGCCTCGATCGACGCCGACCTGGTGCGCGAGTCGCATCGCCTGAACTCGGCCATGGTGGTGCTCACGATCGCGATCTCGGGCGGCCCGTTCCTGGGCCTGCTGGGCACGGTGGTGGGCGTGATGGTGACGTTCGCCGCCATCGCGGCCGCCGGCGACGTCAACGTCAACGCAATCGCGCCGGGCATCGCTTCGGCGCTGCTGGCTACCGTCGCGGGCCTCGCAGTCGCGATCCCGTCGCTGTTCGCCTACAACTACCTCGCCTCGCGCATCAAGAACATCTCGGCCGACATGCAGATCTTCGTCGACGAGTTCGTCACCCGCGTGGCCGAGACCTACGGCGCGCGCTGAGACGGAGACCCCCATGTCCGCCGACGTCAAGGACGACAACCAGCCCTACGACGAGATCAACGTCACGCCGATGCTCGATCTCGCCTACGTGCTGTTGGTGGTGTTCATCATCCTGACCACCGCCTCGGTGCAGGGCGTGAAGGTGAACTCGCCCACCACGGACGCGGCCAACAACCTCGCGCGCCCGCAGACGCGCGCGATCACGATCACCGCCGACGGCGCGATGTACCTCGATGCGTATCCCGTGACCATCGATCAGCTGCGCACCTCGCTGGCGCAATACAAGTCGGCCAACCCGGCGCTGCCCGTGGTGCTCAAGGCCGATAGCGCGGCCCAGTACGACAAGGTGATGGAGGTGCTGGAAGTGGCCAAGCGCCTCGACATCAACGAGGTCGGCCTCGTCACCAAGCGCCAGTCGCAATAGCCGGGAGCGCGCCGTGAAAGCCAGCACCGAAGTCAAGCCCTACGACAGCATCAACGTGACGCCGATGCTGGATCTCGCCTACGTGCTGCTGGTGGTGTTCATCCTCATGACCACCGCCTCGGTGCAAGGCCTCGGCGTGACGCTGCCCAAGCCGTCGAACAAGCCGAGCACCGAGAAGCACGACCTGAAGATCGTGCAGGTCACGCCCGAGGGCTCGCTGGTGATCAACGGCGTCGGCGTGAGCATGGCCGAGCTGGAGGCGCAGCTGGTACGCGCCAAGGCGGCAGACCCGAAGATGTCGGTGGCCATCAAGGGCGATGCGCACGCACGCTATGCGCCCGTGGTGGCGGGGATCGACCTGTGCAACAGGCTCCAGGTCAACATGGGGCTGGTCACGTCCCGGATCGGGACCTGAGGCCATGAGCGCGCTCGCCGAATCCGATCTCGATCCCGTCTCGCCGTGGCGCCTGGTGTGGCGCGTGCTGATCGTCATCGTCGTGGTGGCGCTGGTGGCGGGACTGGTGGTCTTCATTCGGGGAATGCTGGGCGGGTCGTCCGCGCCGCATCGCCAGACGGCGCGCATCTCGATCCTGCCCGACACGCCGCCGCCGCCGCCGCCGCCCAGGGACGAGAGGAAACCGGAGCCGCCCAAGGACGAGCCGCGCCAGGCGATGCGAGAGGAGCCGGTCAAGCAGGAGGCCCCCAAGCCGGCCGATGCACCGATCAAGATGGAGGGCCCCGCCGGCGACGGCCCCAGCGTGTTTTCCGGCGGCAACGTCAAGAACGACTACAACGGCGGCGCGCCGGTGATCGGCGGCAACGGCGCCGGCACCGGCCCCGATCGCGCGCAGGAGCGCCTGTACGCGACCTCCGTGCGCCAGTTGCTGCACGACGAGATCGAGAAGCACCTGCCGTCCGACAACGGCGAGGTGCTGGCCACCTTCTCTGTGTGGATCGATCCCGACGGCACTATCCGCCGCTTCGAGCTTGTGCCCACCGGCGTCGCCGCGCGCGATGCCGCCCTGCGCACCGCCTTCGACCAGACCGCGCGGCTGCTGCACCTGCCCACCCACGGCGGCCTGCCCCAGCCGATGCGCTTTCGCCTCAGCGTGCGGCCCGCCTGAGGCGTGCCGCGTTTCCCATCCAGCCGTCCATCCATCCGAACGGGCCTGCCATGAACCTCCATCCTCTCTCCCTTCCTCTCGTGCGCGCGCTGCGCCCGTCGGCGGTCGCGCTCGCCGCGCTGCTCGCCGTGTGCGCCGCCCATGCGGACGAGCGCAGCGACCTCGAGCAACTTCGCGCCACGACGCTGGGCCTGATCCAGGCGCTCGTCGACCAGGGCCTGCTCAGCGCGGATCGCGCGCAGGCCTTGCTGAAGCAGGCGGCGCCCAAGGCCGTGCCGACCGCGGCAGCGGCCGCACCCGGGGGCGCGGCATCGGGGGCGCAGTGGGGCGACCGCGCGCCGCACACGGTGCGCGTGCCCTATATCCCGGAGACGCTGAAGGCCGAGATCGTGCAGGACATCCGCAACGATGTGCTGTCCACCGCCCGCGAGGAGAGCTGGGCCGACGCGCGCCAGATTCCCGGCTGGCTCAAGACGTTCACGCTGGAGGGCGACCTGCGCGTACGCGCCGAGGGCGATCTGTTCAGCAAGAGCAATGCACCTGCCTACCTGTACCAGTCGCAGACGGCGTCGCCTGCCTGGTCACCGGATCTCGCCAACACGCAGAACTCGTACGAGCGCCTCACGCTGCGCGCACGCTTCGGCTTCAAGGCGGCGGTCGGCGACGACGTCACCGCCGGCATGCGCCTGAGCACGGGCGCGACCCCCACCTCGGCCTCGCAGACGCTTGGCGCGGGCAGCGGCTTCTCCAACCGCTATACGATCGGCCTGGATCGCGCCTGGGTCGACTGGGAGCCACGGCAGGACCTGCACTTCACCGGCGGCCGCATGGAGACGCCGTTCTTCGGCACCGACCTGTTGTGGCCGGAAGACCTGTCGCTCGACGGCGTGGCCGTTCGCGGCATCCAGAACGTGGGCAGTGGCGCCTACGCGTTCGCCAACGCGGGCGCGTTCGTGCTGCAGCAGTTCAATGTCGGCGGCCCGTCGAAGTGGCTGTTCGGTGGCCAGGTGGGCGGGGAGTGGGGGGTCACCGATGCCACCAGCCTCCGCCTGTCCGCGGCGATCTATGACTTCCACCGCGTGGAGGGCAGCCGCGAGACCGCGCCCGCGCCCACCGGCGCCCTGGCGCCGACCGTGCCC
>JACMOG010000838.1 GCA_014378125.1 Vitreoscilla sp.
CGACGCGAAGCCGAGGAAGATGAAGATCATCGCCCCGAACAAGGCCATCGGCACCGAGAACAGGATCACGATGGGATCGCGGAAGCTCTCGAACTGCGCCGCGAGCGCCAGGAACACGATGACGACCGCGAAGGCGAGCGTCACGATGAAGCCGCCGGACTCGTTGGCGAAGATGCGCGACTGGCCCGCGTAGTCGGAGTTGTAGCCGGCGGGTGCCACTTCCTTGACGGTGTCGGACAGCATCTTCAGCGCGTCACCCTGCGACAGTTGCGTCACCGCGGAGATCGTCACCGAGTTCAGCTGCTGGAAGCGCGTGATGGCCTCCGGCTGCACGGTGTACTTCAGGTGCGCGATGGTGCTGGCGGGAATCAGCCCGGCGTTCGGCGTCTTGATGTAGAAGTCGAGCACATTGGACGGGTTCAGCCGGTCCACCTGCTGCACCTGGGGAATCACCTTGTAGGAGCGGCCCGCGATGGAAAAGTAGTTGACGTAGCCGCCGCCCAGCGCGGCGCCCAACGCCTGGCCGACGTCCTGCTGCGTCATGCCCAGCGCGGCGATCTTGTCGCGGTCCACTTCGACCGTGGCCTGCGGCGCATCGAGCTTCAGGTCGTTGTCGATGTAGTACCACTTGCCCGGCGCCTTCTCCTGCACCTTGGCGATGACCTGCTGCGCCACGGTGTTGAGGCTCTCCACCGGCTCGGTGGTGGTGATGACGAACTGCACCGGCAGGCCTGACGTGCCGGGCAGCGGCGGGAACTGGAACGCCGCCACGCGGGCGCCGGCGATCTTGTTCCAGCCCGCCTGCAGGTCGACCTGGACCTCGTGCGCGCTGCGCGTGCGGTCGCCCCAGTCCTTGAGCAGCACGCCGCCGAAGCCGGCGTTGACCGTGGGCACGCCGGTGATCTGGAACATCTGCTTGTATTCGGGCGTGTCGTGCGCGACGCCGTAGACCTGCTGCGCGTACGTCTGCATCTGGTCGGACGTCGCCGTCGGCGCGCCCACCACTTGCGACAGCACGACGCCCTGGTCTTCCTCGGGCGCGAGTTCCTTCTGCGACATCATGAACATGACCGCTGTCAGGCCGAACAGCAGGAAGCCCATCACCACCAGCACGATATGGGTCTGCAGCAGGCTGCGCAGCCAGCGCGTGTAGGTGCCGTGCACCTTCTCGAACACGCGGTCGATGGCCTTGGCGAACCTGCCGTTGTCCTGGTCGGACTTGAAGATCTTGGCGCACATCATCGGCGAAAGCGCCAGCGCGACGATGCCCGAGACGAACACGGAGCCCGCCAGCGTGAACGCGAATTCGGTGAACAGGGCGCCCGTGAGGCCGCCCTGGAAGCCGATGGGCACGTACACGGCGATCAGCACCACCACCATTGCGATGATGGGGCTGCCCAGCTCGCGTGCCGCGATCAGCGAGGCCTGCAGCGGAGTCTTGCCTTCCTCCTTCATGTGGCGGTCGACGTTCTCCACCACGATGATGGCGTCGTCCACCACCAGGCCGATGGCCAATACCAGCGCCAGCAGCGTGAGCAGGTTGATGGAGTAGCCCAGCAACAGCATGATGAAGAACGCGCCCACCAGCGACAGCGGCATGGCCACCAGCGGCACCAGCACCGCGCGGAAGGTGCCCAGGAACAGGTAGATGACCACGGCCACGATGACCAGCGCCTCGACCAGCGTCTTCACCACTTCCTTGATGGACGTGTTGATGAAGTCGGTGGAGTCGTAGACGATCTGGCCCGTCACGCCCGTGGGCAACTGGTTCTGCAGGTCGGGGAAGGCCGCGCGCACGCGCTTGGCCACGTCGAGGATGTTGGCCTCGGGCGCTACCTTGATGCCGATGAACACCGATCGCACGCCGCCGAAGGCCACGTTGAAATCGTAGTTCTCGGAGCCCAGCGTGACGTTGGCCACGTCCTCCAGGCGCACGACGGAGTCGCCGCTCTGCTTGACGATCAGTTGCTTGAACTCGTCGAGCGAGTGCAGGTCGGTGCCCGCGGTCAGCGGCACGGTGACCATCTGGCCCTTGGACGCGCCGAGCGCCGCCAGGTAGTTGTTGGCGGTCAGCGCGGCGCTGACGTCGCTGGCCGACAGGCCGTGCGCCGCCATCTTGTCGGCGTCGAGCCAGGCCCGCAGCGCGAACTGGCGCGCGCCCAGCAGCTCGGCCGTCTGCACGCCGGTGATCGAGTCGAGCTTGGGCTTGACCACGCGCAGCAGGAAGTCGGTGACGTTGTTGGTGGGCAGATCCTTGCTGTAGAAGCCCATGTACATGGCGTCGGTGGTCTGGCCCGTGGCCACGGTCAGCACCGGCGCCTGCGCCTGCGCGGGCAACTGGTTCTTGACCGAGTTCACCTGCGTGTTGATTTCCGTCAGCGCGCGGTTGGCGTCGTAGTTCAGGCGCAGCGTGGCGGTGATCGTGGACACGCCGGCGGCGCTGGACGACGACAGGTAGTCGATCCCCTGCGCCTGGGCGATGGCGCCCTCCAGCGGCTGCGTGATGAAGCCGGCCACCGTGGCGGCGTCGGCGCCGTAGTAGGTGGTGGAGATGGTGACGACGGAGTTCTGCGTCTTGGGGTACTGGTTGACCGGCAGGCTGAACAGTGAGCGCAGTCCCAGCACGACGATCAGCAGGCTGATCACGCCGGCCAACACGGGCCGGCGGATGAAGAGGTCAGTGAACTTCATGGCGTGCGCCTCAATGTTCCTGCGGGGTGGGATTCGGCGAGTTGGCCGGCACGACCGAGTTGTCGATCTTGATGGACGTGCCGTTCTTCAGCTTGAGCTGGCCCGAGGTGACCACCTGCTGGCCTTCCTTCAGGCCCTTCAGGATGGCGACCTGGTCGCCGCGCGTCTCGCCGGTGGTGACGAAGGCCTGCTGCACGACGAGGCCCGAGCCCGACGCGGCCGTGGCCGGCGCGGGGGCCGAGGCGGGGGCGCCG
>JACMOG010000009.1 GCA_014378125.1 Vitreoscilla sp.
GCGAATCGCGGATCGGGAGGCCGGCGTTACTTTTCGTGATGGACGACCGGCACCACCACCCTCCATCCTGCGCGCGGGATGACCCGGTTGGCGCGATGATGACGCTGTTGGCGAGGTGATCTCCCCCCTGTCGCCAAGCTTTCAATCACCTGAAGTCGAGCCTGGATCCGAAGGGTTGCAAATCAATTGGGTAAACCCGTTCGACGGTTCGTACCCCCACGAACGTCAAGACCCGGAACAGGTGATTCGACACGATGCATGACAAACGGCGGCATCCAGGTGACGGACGACGCGCTTTGTCTTGCCCTCGTTGGATGGGCACGTGACAATTGGTGTCAAATGCCTGTCAACAGGCACGATGGCTTGTCATGTCCGGCTTCATGACCGGACGCCATCGGCGAGGACTCCGACCCATGATGAATGTTGCAAACCTGGTCCAGGCCATCCACACGCTGAACGCGTACGACGCGTTCCGGCCGCGCTTTTCTCCGGAAAACTGGCGCGTGGTGGGCTCGTACCTGATCCGGCGCGACATGAAGGGCGGCGACGTCCTCATCTACCAGGGCGATTCCGATCGCACGATGTACTTCCTGGAGTCGGGCACCCTGCAGGTCTACGTGCGCGGCACGCCCACGTCGGCGGCCAAGATCGCGCTGCTGCGCGCCGGTGCCATCGTCGGCGAACCGGCGTTGTTCGGCGAGACCATGCGCATGGCCCAGGTCGACGCCATCGCGCCCAGCGTGGTGTGGGCGCTGAGCCGCCCCCGCCTCGACGAGATGCTGGCCGGCCAGCCCGAGCTCGCCTACGAGATCCTGCGCGCGTCCGGCGCCGTGATGGCCGAGCGCATGCGTGGCACGCTGGAGCGCGGCACGCCCGTGGCCTGACCGGCCGCGGCCTCAGCCGCCCGTCGTCAGCTTTTCTTCCGCGGCCCGCAGGGCTTCGGGCATTCCGGCCAGCACCAGGGTATCGCCGGCCGCCAGGCGCTGTTCGACGGTCGGCTGCAGCACGCGTCCGCTGGCGAGCCGCAGCGACACCACATGCACGCCGGCCTCGCTCACGCCCGTGTCGGCCAGCGTGCTGCCGGCGGCGGTGGCGTTGGCCGGGATGGTGACGCTGGCCAGGCGCGCCTGCTGCTGCTCGCCCGCGCCGTCGTCGTCGGCGCCGTGGAAGAAGCCGCGCAGCAGGCCGTAGCGCGCCTCGCGCGCGTCCCGCGCGATGCGGATCCCGCGCCGCATCGGCACGCCCACCAGCGCCAGCGCATGCGCGGCCAGCATCAGCGAGCCCTCGATCGCCTCGGGCACGACTTCCGTCGCGCCCGCGGCGCGCAGCGCCTCGAGATCGGTGTCGTCGATCGTGCGCACCACCACCGGCACGCGCGGCGCATGCGTCTGCACCAGGTGCAGCACCTTCAGCGCCGACGGCGTGTCGTGATAGCTCCAGACCACGGCGCTGGCGCGCGCCAGGCCCGCGGCCCTCAGGCTGGACAGCCGCGCGGCGTCGCCGAACACCACGTTCTGGCCGGCGGCGGCGGCCTGGCGGACGCGGTCGGGGTCCAGGTCGAGCGCCATGAACGGGATGCGCTCCACCTCCAGCATGCGCGCCAGGTTCTGGCCCGAACGGCCGTAGCCGCAGATGATCACGTGCTTCTCGGCGGTGATCGCGCGCTTGGCGATGCTGGTGAGCGCCACCGACTGCATCAGCCAGTCGCTGCTGGCCAGCTTCATCACGATGCGGTTGGCGTACAGGATCAGGAACGGCGAGGCCAGCATCGACAGCACCATGCTGGCCAGGACGGGCGCCACCCAGCGCTCGGGCAGCACGTGGTTGTCGGTGCCCAGGCTCAGCAGCACGAAGCCGAACTCGCCGGCTTGCGCCAGATACAGGCCCGTGCGGATCGCCACGCCGGGCGCGCCGCCGAACAGGCGCGCGTGGCCGGCCACCAGCGCGGCCTTCACCAGGATGGGCAGCGTGGTCAGCACGATCACCAGCACCCACTCGTCGGCCAGCGTGTGCCAGTCGAGCTTCATGCCGATGGTGATGAAGAACAGACCCAGCAGCACGTCGTGGAACGGCCGGATGTCGGTCTCCACCCGGTGCTTGTATTCGGTCTCGGCGATGAGCATGCCGGCCACGAACGCGCCCAGTGCCAGCGACAGGCCCGCCAGCTCGGTGACCGCGGCCAGTCCCAGCGTGACCCCCAGCAGGCTCAGCATGAACAGCTCGTCGCTCTTGCGGCGCGAGATGGCGGTCAGGAACCACCGCATCACCTTCTGCCCGCCCGACAGCAGCACCGCGAGCACTACCACGGCCTTGATGATGGCGGGCACCAGCGTCCTGAACAGGTCGCGCGTGTCGCCGCCCAGCGCCGGGATGATGACCAGCAGCGGCACCACGGCCAGGTCCTGGAACAGGAGCACGCCCATCACGCGTCGGCCGTGCTCGCTCTCCAGCTCCAGCCGCCCGCCCATCAGCTTCACGACCAGCGCCGGGCTCGACATGGCCATGGCGCTGCCCAGCACCACCGCGGCCTGCCAGCTCAGCTCCCAGTTGCGCCCCAGCATCGTGAAGACCCAAAACAGCGC
>JACMOG010000839.1 GCA_014378125.1 Vitreoscilla sp.
CGTGAGCGTCAACATGCAGGAGACTCCTTCTCGATCAGCGGATGGTGGAACACCTGGCGCAGGTAGGCGAGGAAGGTCTCGTCGGTGCACAGCGTTTTGCCGGCCGAATCGGACAGCTTGGCCACCGGCTGGCCGTTGCACGAGACCAGCTTCATGACGATGTTCAGCGGCGTGAGGCCGACGTCGTTGGTGAGCGAAGTGCCGATGCCGAAGCCCGTCATGGTGCGGTCGGCGAAGTGGCGGTACAGCGCGAACGCGCGCGGCAGGTCGAGGCCGTCGGAGAACACCAGGCGCCGCGTGTGGGCGTCGAGGCGCAGCTTGGCGTAGTAAGCCAGCGCCTTCTCGCCCCACACCACCGGGTCGCCCGAATCGTGGCGCAGGCCGTCGAACAGCTTGGCGAAGTAGAGGTCGAAATCGGTGAGGAAGGCGTCCATGCCGACGACGTCGGTCAGCGCCGTGCCCAGGTCGCCGCGGTACTCCTGCACCCAGGCCTCCAGCGCGGCCTTCTGGAAGTCGCGCAGGCGCACGCCGAACGACTGGAAGCTTTGCAGGTATTCGTGGGCCATCGTGCCGATCGGGACCAGCTGGTATTTCATCGCCAGGTAGACGTTCGAGGTGCCCTTGAAGAACTGCGGCACTTCGCGCGCGAGCGTGGACACGACCTCCTCCTGCCAGGCGCCCGAGAAGCGCCGGCGCACGCCGAAGTCGAAGAACTCGAACGGATGGCAGCGCGCCGCTTCCTTGGCGAACTCGCGCAATTCGAGCACCTTGGCCGCGAGCCGGCGGCGCCCCTCGGCCAGCGCGGTGGCCTCGTCGAAGCGGCGGAAATACAGCTCGTTGACGATGTAGAGCACATAGATCTCGAAACCCATCACGTGCACCTGCGGGCCCGTCGCGTGGATCGTCAAGGTGTCGCCGTCGACCGCCACCTTGATGAAATGGCGCTGGAAGCGGAACACAGTGAGGAAGTCGGCGAAGTCGCTCTTGATGAAGCGCAGGCCGCGCAGGTAAGCCACTTCCCCGGGCGCGAAGGCCATCGAACACAGGTGGTCGAGCTCGCGTTCGACGTCGGCCTTCAGCTCGGCCAGCGGATAGGCCGGCACGTTGCGGCAGACGAAATCGTACTCGGCCTGCGCCGACGGATGGCTGTGCAGCAGCGCCTGCCACATGGTGAATTTGTAGAGGTCTGTTTCAAGCAGGCTGCGAACGATGGGGCGCATGGTGGGTTACCGATCCAATGTGATTGTTGCGTTGTCAAGCAGTTCGGCCAGCACCTCGGCCGCCGTGGCGGTGCGCAGGCCGCGCGCGGCCATGGCGGCGATGAACGCGTCGTGCTGCGCCTCGAAGCCGCCCACGGGGCTCATGCAGTCGGTCACGATCACGAGGCGCGCGAGCTGGCGCGGGTCCCAGTGGGCGACGATGTGTTCCGTGGTCGCCTTGACGCAGTGGCTGCCCGCCTCGCCGGTGATGTAGAGGCGCTCGGCACCGGCCAGCCTGCCCAACAGCGCCTGGTTCACCTGCGTGCCCGGATCGAGCGGATCGGGCACATCGGCCTCAATCGCCGAGTAGTGCTCGGTCCACGGGTTGCTGCCCTTGTCGACCTTGTGGACCGTGCGCAGCGTGCGCTCCTCCCAGCCGTTGTAGGCGGCGCGCACGGCCGCGTGCACGTTCTGCCCCCACGAGCCGATCTCGCAGTGGGTCGGCCACACCATCAACGTGTAGCGGCCGGCAGCTTCGAGCGCGTCGAGATAGGCCAGCGCGCGCGCCAGCGCGTCGGCGGCGCGCGGCTGGTAGCTGCCCGCGCGCACGTCGGCAGCGGTGGTCTGGGTGAACGGCGCCACCGCCCCATGCCCGGGCGGCATCCAGGACGCCGGATGCGCGATATCGATGCGGTGGTGCGAGTCGAGCGTGACGCTGATGCCGGCCAGGCCGTCGCCGCCGCGCGCGATCAGCTCGGCCACGCGCAGCATGTCGGCGTGCGCGCCGGCGACCGCCAGCGCCGGCGTGC
>JACMOG010000840.1 GCA_014378125.1 Vitreoscilla sp.
ATGGCCAGCGAGCCGATGCGCACGCTCGCCACGTCCAGCGCCACGGGGCTGCGGAGCGAGGCGGGCGCCTTGGCGGGTGTCGGGGTCTTCGAAGTCAGCGGCGTGATGCGCACCGCGTCGGCCGTCCACGCGGTGGACGATGCGCCGATCCAGGCGCCGGCATGGGGATGCCAGCGCAGGTCGAGGCCGGTGACGACCAGGTTGTCGACGTCCACCTGCACGCCGGGCTCGAGCGCGCTCAACGGGCCGATGCGCAGGTTGTCGCCGCCGAACGAGCCGTGTACGTCGACCACGGTGAGCCCGGGCACGTGCCCCAGCAGCCAGCGCGTGCCGCCCTCGCTGCGCCACAGGGCGCCGCCGGTGGCCACGCAGGCGACCGCCGTCAGCGCCGCCGCGGCCGCGGCCAGCGAGGCGATGCGCGCGGCACGCGCCCAGCCCGCACGGCGCGGCGGCGCGGGCACGGGCGAGGACGGGGGAACGTCGGCGGGCTCGGTCATGTCAGAACGCCACGCCCACGCTCAGGTCGAGGCGCGGCTTGCTGAAGTCGGCGGGAAAGGACACGTCGATGTTGAGCGGCCCCACGGGGCTGCGCCAACGCACGCCCACGCCGTAGCCCAGTTCCATGTCGAACTTCGAGAAGCGCAGCGCGGCGTTGCCTCCGTCCACGAACGCGGCCCACCACACGGACGGCAGCGAGGCCGTGAACGGATGCGCCACCTCGAAGCTGCCGGTGAGCAGCGAGTTGCCGCCCACCGTCGCGTCGTAGCGGTTCGTCGGCGCCAGCGAGCGCCACTCGTAGCCCCGCACGGAATCCTCGCCGCCGGCGCGCCACTGCTGCGCGTCCGGCATCGCCACGTTGTCCTTGACCACGATCTGGCCGAGCTCGACCCGGGCACGCGCGAAGAACGAATCGGGCAGCGGCCAGTACTCGGTCAGGCGACCGTACAGGCGCGTGTAGGGGCCGTAGCCGGCGTCGGGCATGTAGGCCGACTTCGGACCGCCGGCCCAGCCCACGCCCACCTGGCCCGAGAACGTCCAGCCCTTGGTGGGCAGCACCACGCTGTCCACGTTGCGCCAGATGTTGGCCTGGTTCAACGACAGCGCCCGCGCGTCCACGCAATACTGGTCGATGTTGAAGATCGCGGCGGGCACGTTGCACTGCACCGAGCGCTCGAACTGCGCATAGGTGGTGCGATCGAGCGGATTGCTCTGCTGCGTGCGGCCGAAGCGCACGGAGGCGGCGCGCACGTCGTCGCCGGTGGACAGGATCCTGCTCACGCTGATGCCGCCGAGCCAGCTGTGGAAGCTCTCGGCCGGGTGGGTGACGACGGAGCTGTCCCACTCCTGGATGTTCTTGCCCCACTGCAGCTTGTTGTAGGACGTGGCGGGCAGGCCGAACACCTGGCGGTCGGTGTGCTCCAGCGTGACGCGCGCCTTGCTCTGCGAGTTGTAGCCCAGCGCCACGGTGGCCTGGTGCAGCGACTGTTCGTGCACCCGCACGGTGACGGTGGCATGCGTGGCCTGCGTCGGATCGGGGTCGTAGACGACGGCGACCTGGTCGTACAGGCCCGTCTTCTGCAGGCGATCCTGGTAGTCGAGCAGGCGCGCCTGCGTGAGTGGCGTGCCGGGTCCGAAGCCTGCGAGCAGGCGCACGTTCTTCTCGGGCTGGCGCTCGATGCCGTCGACGACCACCTCGCCGGACAGGAAGCGCGGGCCGGTGTCCACCACCAGGAACAGGCGCGCCTTGTTGGTGGCGGGATCGACCTGCGCGGCGGTGGCCGTCCACAGCGCGGCGGCGTAGCCGTCGTTGCGCAGCGTGTTGAGCGTCTGCGCCTTCGCGCTGTCCCAGTTGCCGTTGCGAAAGACCTGGCCCTTCTGCAGCGCCCACTCGTCGCGCAGCCGGGCCTGGAAGTCCATCGCCTTCGTGTCGCCGCTCTCGGCCTGGCGCGCGAGCTCGCCGTCGAACTCGAGCGTGAGGCGGCCCACGCTGGCGGGCTCGCCGGGCACCAGCTTGATGAGGATGCGGTGCGCGTCGGCCGGGTCCACCGCCACGCTGACGTCGGCGCGGAAGTAGCCCTCGGTCTGCGCCAGCGCGCCGCCCTGGGCCGGCGCGGCGGCCACCAGGCGCGCCCACTCGGTGTCGTCGAGGCTGTCGGCCTCGGCCAGGCGCGCGGCGCGCTCGATGTCGAGGTTCTTCTCCAGCAGCGCCTTGAAGGGCGAGGGCGCGTCCACCACCAGTTCGCGCGTGGCCGCGCTCGCGTCGGCGCTCCACGCGAGCGCGCACGCGCAGGCCAGCCGCAGCGCGACATCGCGCCACGCGCGAGGATCGGCGGCCGCCGAGGGCAGGACCTGTCTCGCCGACTTCATTTCGTCAACAGACGCATCGCACCCTCGAGCCCTTGCAGGGTGAGCGGGAACATGCGGTTGCTGACGAGCTGCTCGATCAGCGAGATGCTTTGCCGGTACTGCCAGACACCCTGCGGCTCGGGGTTGATCCAGCAGTGCTTGGGAAACGCGTGCGTGAGGCGCTGGATCCACTCCGCGCCCGGCTCGGCGTTGTCGTATTCGACGCTGCCGCCCGCCTGCAGGATCTCGTACGGGCTCATCGTGGCGTCTCCGATGAAGATCAGCCGGTAGTCCTTGTTGTACTTGCGGATGACGTCCCACGTGGCGTGCTTCTCCGCGAAACGGCGGCGGTTGTTCTTCCACACGAAGTCGTAGACGCAGTTGTGGAAGTAGTAGAACTCGAGGTGCTTGAACTCGCCCTTGGCCGCGGAGAACAGCTCCTCCACGCGGTGGATGTGCTCGTCCATCGTGCCGCCCACGTCCATCAGCAGCAGCACCTTGACCTTGTTGTGGCGCTCGGGCCGCATCCTGATGTCGAGCATGCCGGCGGCGGCGGCCGTCGCCTGGATGGTGTCGGCTAGCGCGAACTCCTCGGCCGAGCCCTCTCGCGCGAAGCGGCGCAGGCGGCGCAGCGCCACCTTGATGTTGCGCGTACCGAGTTCCAGCGTGTCGTCGTAGTCCTTGAACTGGCGCTGGTCCCAGACCTTCACCGCGCTCTTGTTCCGGCTCTTGTCCTGGCCGATGCGAATGCCCTGCGGGTTGTAGCCATAGGC
>JACMOG010000841.1 GCA_014378125.1 Vitreoscilla sp.
ACACCATCGCCGTCGACGACGGCATCGCGATGGGCCACGACGGCATGCTGTACTCGCTGCCGAGCCGCGACATCATCGCCGACTCGGTGGAGTACATGGTCAACGCGCACTGCGCCGACGCCATGGTGTGCATCTCCAACTGCGACAAGATCACGCCGGGCATGCTGATGGCCGCGATGCGGCTGAACGTGCCCGTGGTGTTCGTCTCGGGCGGACCGATGGAGGCAGGCAAGACGCAGCTGGCCAACCCCGTCACGAAGAAGATCGAGTTCAAGAAGCTCGACCTGGTCGACGCGATGGTGATCGCGGCCGACCCGGCCTATTCCGACGCCGACGTGGCCGAGGTGGAGCGCTCGGCGTGCCCCACCTGCGGCTCGTGCTCGGGCATGTTCACGGCCAACTCCATGAACTGCCTCACCGAGGCGCTGGGACTCTCTCTGCCGGGCAACGGCACGGTGGTGGCCACGCACGCCGACCGCGAGCAGTTGTTCAAGCGGGCCGGCCGGACCATCGTCGAGCTCTGCAAGCAGTACTACGAGCAGGACGATTCGCGCGTCCTGCCCCGTTCCGTGGGCTTCAAGGCCTTCGAGAACGCGATCACGCTGGACATCGCCATGGGCGGCTCGACCAACACCATCCTGCACCTGCTGGCCATCGCCAGCGAGGCGGAAATTCCGTTCACGATGGCCGACATCGACCGGCTGTCGCGCAGCGTGCCGCAGCTGTGCAAGGTGGCGCCCAACACCGACAAGTACCACATCGAGGACGTGCACCGCGCGGGCGGCATCTTCGCGATCCTGGGCGAGCTCGACCGCGCCGGCAAGCTGCACACCGACGTGCCCACCGTGCACGCGCCGACGCTGGCCGACGCGCTGGCGCAGTGGGACATCGTGCGCACGCAGGACGCGGCCGTGCGCGAGTTCTACATGGCCGGCCCGGCGGGCATCCCCACCCAGGTGGCCTTCAGCCAGGCCACGCGCTGGCCGAGCCTGGACCTCGACCGCGCCGAAGGCTGCATCCGCTCGTTCGAACACGCGTTCTCGAAGGAGGGCGGCCTGGCCGTGCTCACCGGCAACATCGCGCGGGACGGCTGCGTGGTCAAGAGCGCGGGCGTCGACGAGAGCATCCTCGTGTTCGAGGGCAGCGCCCACGTCACCGAGTCGCAGGACGAGGCCGTGGAGCACATCCTCGGCGACCTGGTGAAGGCCGGCGACGTCGTCATCGTGCGCTACGAAGGCCCCAAGGGCGGCCCCGGCATGCAGGAGATGCTGTACCCCACCAGCTACATCAAGTCCAAGGGCCTGGGCAAGGCCTGCGCGCTGCTGACCGACGGCCGCTTCTCGGGCGGCACCTCGGGCCTGTCGATCGGCCACTGCTCGCCGGAGGCCGCCGCGGGCGGCGCCATCGGGCTGGTGCGCGACGGCGACCGCATCCGCATCGACATCCCGAATCGCACGATCGACGTGCTGCTGTCGGAGGAGGAACTGGCTCGGCGCCGGCTTGAGCAGGACGCCAAGGGGTGGAGGCCTGCCAAGGCGCGTCCTCGCAAGGTGTCGGCGGCGCTGAAGGCGTACGCGAAGCTGGTGACGTCGGCGGACACGGGGGCTGTTCGGGACCTGACACTGCTGGAAGACTGAGGACGTTGGTTGCGGGTGCGGGCCAGCAATGCGTAGCTGGCTCCTACCGCGCGGGCGATCGGGGGCTGCGTCCCGCCGGGGCTGGCTTCGGAGCGGTCTCGCCTGCGGCTCGACTTCGCTGTGCTCCTCGTGTCGGGGGCGCGCGCCAGAACTCGCTGCGCGCCTGCGGCGCTACGCTCTACCAACTGTCGCGAGTCAGTTCACGAAGCGCGCTGCGCGCGCCGCCCCCACCCCTCCGGTGCGCGCC
>JACMOG010000842.1 GCA_014378125.1 Vitreoscilla sp.
CAGAATTGCGTCAGCCTTTCCAGGGCCGCTCCGGGATCACTTCCGCTACCTGCGTTCAATCATGAGTGGCGAGGCCGCGAAGGTTGACCAGCGGGCTCAGGATGATGCGGCGAGGGCGGAAGTTGCCGCACGGCCATCCAAGGAAACAAACGCAAAGCGACAGGCGAAGTGGCGTGAAGAGTGGATACGCCGGCAGCGCGAGAGGTTCGTCGATGACATCGCTTCGATGTCCCAGGAGCAACAAACTCAACTTGCGGGCGACCTCCTGAAAGACATGGAGGCCAGGGAGGTCCATCCGTCGATTCGCAAGCGGCTCGTCACGAGCGGTTGGCAACACCCGCTGGTCATTCAGGAGATGGTCAAGTACTTCGCGGCAGGTGCGCATGGTGACGACTGGGATAGGCCGACACCGGAGCAGCTGCTCGCAGTGGCAGCCGAGATGGGCGACAGTTGATCATGTCGAAGTGCCAGCCTCCGCGCGCGTCACTTGGCACGTCGACCATGTGCGAGAGAGCTGTCGATGCGAGCTGCACCCGAATCGCTAGCCTCGTACAGAGGTTCTTCGTCGAGAGCCGTAGCGTAGGGATCTTCAGCGCGTTGAGAACGACTTCAGTTGGCCAGCACGGCTACCGCCGAACGTCGACGACGAGCTCGGTCTAAACGCGGCTCTGCCAGATGAGCGGGTCACGGCTTGAATGAAAACATGCGATGACGAATAGCCCTTCGGACTCACCACGGAAGAACAATCCGTAGGGAAAGCGGCGCAATCGGGCCCGGCGCACGTCGGGCAGGACTTCGGGAAAGTGCTGGGGCGCCGCGGCAATCCGCGCGATTTGGACGTCAATTTCGCCGAGGAATTGCGCGCCAAGGCCTGGCGCCTGTCGCTCGTACCAAGCGTGCGCATCAATCACGTCCAGCCTGGCGGCTGGCATGACGACCACGCTTCGCGTCAAGAGGACAGCGCGGCGAGTTCCCCTTTGAGGTGTTCCCAGGTGACGGCCTGCGATTTGTCCTGATCGAAGCTCGCCAGCCGCCGCGCGAGCTCGCGCTGTTGCGCCGGTGACATCCCCAACTCAGCATCGGTCATGCTGTCCCAGAGCTCACCGATGAGCGCGAGGCGTTCCGGCGGGCTCATGCGGATGATTTCGTCGCGGGAGAGAGGATTCATGTTCCCAGAGTACCCGAAAGCGTGTCCATCGTTCAAGGTAGCGCGCCTTTGCCGCCGCGCTCGCCACACGATGCTCGGCGTTGCCGGGGCGTGCGTAAGGTTCTTCGATCTGATATGCCTCATTTGGAGAGTGTTTGCTCACACTCAGCACAGGCCTTGATAAGTATTGTTATCATTGACAGTGGAAAAGCCAAAAAAATACACCCGGTTTTGAAACGCGCCACAAAAAGGGCACCACGCCCTCTTGTTGTAGGGCGCATCGCCGCCTAGCATCGCCGCACCGATCTCACCGCCGTTCATGCCGATGCCGCCCCTCCGCCTCGAAGCTACGCCCGCCTGTCACGCCGTCGGCCTGTCGTCGCACTTCGCATGGGCCCGCATCGAACGCACAGCGATCGCGCTGGACGCCAGGGCAGGGCGGCCATCGGTGGCCGGCCCGACCGCCTGCGAACAGAAGCCACCTGCAGCATGACAAACGCCGTCGACGCTAACGCGGCGGCGATGACGCCCGTCGAACTGCGTGAGCACATTCAGGGATTCGGGCTCACGCAGACCGAACTTGCGCAGCTGCTCGGCGCCAACGCCCGCACCGTGCGACGGTGGCTCGAAGAGGACGATTCCGCGGACGGGCCGCGCGTTCCTGGCGCGGTCGCCACAACCCTGCGCGCCTGGCAGTGTCTGCAGCATGCCGCACTCGCCTGGCGTCCTGAGGACCTTCCCCTGTCCGCTGCGGACACCGCCCCCGCGTTGGCCGCCCAGCGCTTCTATGCGCTCGGCATCGACGCGATGCTGGAGCGCGTGCGCATGCGCGGCGGACCCGCCGTCCCGTGGGACGTCGACCTCGCGCGGCAACGGGCGACGGTTGGTGCCGTGCAGCTATCCTTCTATGTGTTGGAGGGCGGCGGCTTTGTGCCGCTGTCCTATCGGCGCCAGGACGCGTTGATGCCGGATCCGGTTCGCGACCAGACGCTGCTGGAGGACGGGGTCGCGTGCATCGCCCGAACGCTCGAGCGTCAGGGTCAACGCGCGACGCCGACGCTGCGGTTGGGGCCGGCAGCGGTCGTGGGCGGCACCACGCTCGTGCTCTGGGAGCAGCGAACTGCGCCCACCGTGGCGGTGATCCTGCCGCTGGGCGTAGCGCGCGCGGTGCTGGGCCCGTTGGCATCCGTGCGCGAACTGCGCGAGATCGTCGATCGCAACGGCGCGGCACTGTCGCGACTGGCCCAAGCACTCGTCGACGAAGGGGTCGGCGCGGTGAACGCCTTGGGGGTGCGCGAACTCCGTTTCGATGAGGCGCTGCTGCGCATCGTGCGACCGTGCTCGCTCGCCCACGGTTCGAGCGGGGAGGGCGCGGCAGGGCAGGGCGCGATCGGGCAGGGCGGTGAAGGCGCTGGTGCGGGTGCTCTTGCGGTGGGGCGAGAGACGTGAGCTCCACCGAACCTCGCGCGCCGTTGGATCAACTCGCCGGGTTGGTCGAGCGCGTCACCTTCCACAACGAAGAGACGGGGTTTTGCGTTCTTCGGTTGAACGTGCGCGGCGAGCGCGACCTCATCACCCTCGTGGGCCACGCTCCCAGCGTGACCCCGGGCGAGTACGCGACGGCCTCCGGCAACTGGGTCACTGACCGCGAACATGGGCGCCAGTTCAAGGCCCTCTTCGTCAAGATTGCGCCGCCTCACACGCTCAGCGGCATCGAACGATATCTCGGCTCCGGCATGGTCAAGGGCATCGGGCCGGCCTACGCTGGACGGCTCGTGGCGGCCTTCGGCCTGGCCGTGTTCGAAGTGATCGAGACAACGCCCGCCCGGCTGCTCGAGGTTGCGGGGATCGGCGCCAAACGCGCCAAGAAGATCACGTCCGGCTGGGCCGACCAGAAGGTCATCCGCGAGATCATGGTGTTCCTGCACGCGCACGGCGTATCGACCTCGAAGTCGGTGCGGATTTTCAAGACCTACGGCCAGGATGCGATCGCCATCGTTCGCGAGAACCCGTATCGGCTTGCCAAGGACATCCGCGGCATCGGTTTCCTGTCCGCCGACACGATCGCCCAGAAAATGGGCATCGCCCTCGACTCCCCGCTGCGGGCGCGCGCCGGCGTCTCCTACGCGCTGGCAGAGGCTTCGTCGCAGGGTCACTGCGGGCTGCCACGGCCCGAGCTCGTCGAGCTCGCGGTCAAGCTCCTCGAAATTGCCGCCGCCCCGATCGAGCTGGCCATCGACGAGGAGCTCGCTGAGGACGTCCTGGTCGCCGACACGGTCGACGGCGCGCCGTGCGTCTTCCTGGCGCCGCTGTACCAGGCGGAGCGCTCGATCGCCGACCACGTTCGACGCCTGAGCGCGGGCAAGCCGGCCTGGCCGCACGTAGACGCCGATCAGGCGATCCCATGGGTCGAGAAGAAGCTCGGCATCACGCTCGCGCCCAGTCAGCAAGAGGCGGTTCGCCTGGCGCTGACCTCGAAACTCCTGGTCATCACCGGCGGCCCGGGGGTGGGCAAGACCACCTTGGTCAACTCCATATTGACCATCTTGCGCGCCAAGCGCGTCAACGCGTTGCTGTGCGCGCCGACGGGTCGCGCCGCCAAGCGCCTCAGCGAGTCGACGGCCTTGGAGGCCAAGACGATCCACCGGCTGCTCGAGATCGATCCGAAGACAGGGCAGTTCAAGCGCAACGAGGACTCGCCGCTGGCCGCCGACCTGCTCGTGGCCGACGAGTGCTCCATGATCGACGTGCCCTTGGCCAACCAACTGCTCAAGGCGGTGGCCACCGACACGGCCGTCATCTTCGTGGGCGACGTCGATCAGCTGCCCTCGGTCGGGCCCGGCCAGGTGCTGGCCGACCTGATCGACAGCGGCGCGGTGACCGTCATCCGTCTGACGGAGGTGTTTCGGCAGGCGGCCACCTCGCGCATCGTGCGCAGCGCCCACCAGATCCGCCAGGGGCTCTTTCCGACGCTGCCGGGCAAGGGTGAGCCGTCGGACTTCTATCTGGTGCCCGCCGAAGAGCCCGAGGACATCGCTCATACCGTCGTGGACCTGGTCAAGACCCGGCTGCCCAAGAAATTCGATGCCGACCCGGTGCGTGACATCCAGGTGCTGTGTCCGATGAACCGGGGTCTCACGGGCGCCCGCGGCATCAACGAGGCGCTGCAAGCCGCCCTCAATCCGCCGGGCGAGCACAGCGTCGAGAAGTTCGGCACCGCGTTCTCCGTCGCCGACAAGGTCATGCAGATCGAGAACAACTACGACCGCGACGTCTTCAACGGCGACATCGGCTTCGTGCTGGCCATCGACCGCGAGGAAGAAGAGTTCGCCGTGGATTTCGATGGCCGTACCGTCATCTACCCGTTTGGCGAGCTCGACGAGCTCGTCCTCTGCTACGCCACGACGATCCACAAGTCGCAGGGCTCCGAGTACCCGATCGTGGTCATCCCCGTCTCCACCCAGCACTACATGATGCTCAAGCGCAACCTGATCTACACCGGCATCACGCGCGGCAAGCAGCTCGTCGTGCTGGTAGGCCAGAAGCGCGCGCTGGCCATGGCCGTCAAGGGCAAGCAGGTCGAGCGCCGCTGGTCCAAGCTCCAGGAGCGCCTGCACGACTTGGCGAGTTCGCGCTCGACAAGCCGGCCGGGCAGTGGTCGGTCG
>JACMOG010000843.1 GCA_014378125.1 Vitreoscilla sp.
GTCGGCCGACGGCGCGCCGCCGGTGGCGACGGGGATGCGCGGCGCCGCCAGGCGGCGGCCGTCGACGTCCACCTCGGTGGGCGATACCAGGCGGGCCCCCCCGCGCCCGGGCTCCACCCCGCCGTTGACCAGCATCTCGTCGTAGATGTTCTCGAGACGGTCGATCTCGCGCTTCTTGGCGTCGGCCCAGCGCGCCATCTCGAAGCGCGCCGTCACGTCCGTCCAGCCGAAGCCCTCGGCATCCTTGAACTGGTGCGCGAAGTTGGCGGCGTACATCATCAGCTTCTTGGGCACGCAGCCGCGGATCACGCAGGTGCCGCCGAACCGGTCGGCCTCCACGATGGCCACCTTGGCGCCGTGCACCGCCGCGCGCCGCGAGCCCGCCACGCCGCCGGAGCCGCCGCCGATCACGATCAGGTCGTGGGTCATGTCCATGAAGAGCTCTCCGCGCCGGGCGCCATTGATCGGGATGCCGATGCTCGCAGAGTTTTGGAGTCCGCGCGACCGCGGGGTCTAGCTCGACGGCAAGAGCTTGCTCGTTACGCCCGCAGCGTTTTCTTACACGGCGCGGCATCCTGCTTGCCGCAGTTTTCTTGCCAAAAGGCTCGGCTCATGCCGATCCGCCATTCCCCTCAAACCTGGAGATTCCCATGATCAGCTATCAAAAGAAGTTGTCCGCCGTTGCCGTCGCCGCCGCTCTGCTGGCTGGCATCGGCGCCGCGGTGGCGCAGTCCACCGACTCCTCGTCCGCCACGGCCAACTCGACGACGACCACCCAGGCGATGCCTGCGGACACCGGCGTCGTCGTTCCGGCCGCCGATCCGAACACGACGCTCAACAGCACCGCCCCGACGGATTCGACCTCGACCCCCAGCACAGACACGTCGGCCGCTCCCGCTCCGCGCGCCGACCGCAACTGAGCGCCGCAACCAGCCCGCAACTGAGGGCCGCTACCGAGTGACCCGGGCTGCCTGCACGCTCGAAAGAGCGGGCCTTCGGAGCGCGGCCCGATCGCCGCCATGTCCCTCCGGCATGGCGGCGATCTTCATTTCGAGCGCGCGACGCGATCCGCCACGAAGCGGTCGAAGGCCTCCAGCATCGGCGCGTAGCGGGACGGTGCGCGCTCGATGTGCGCCAGCGCGGCGCACGCTGCCTCCAGCGTGCTCAACTGCCCCGGACGCGGCGCCTTGCGCAGCACCCCATAGCGGGCCGGTGCCGACGCCAGGATCGACTGTCTCGGCAAGGACTGCAGCAAAGGGTTCGCATGCAGCATCCGCAAGGTCTTGCGCCACGTGCCGTCCAGCACCACCAGGCGATCCGTTCGAGCGGACGACACCGGCGCCGTGGTACCCGTCACCGTATCTGCAGGGTAAAGCAGAATGGCGCCCGATACATCACGGCCGAGCAACGAAACGAGTTCGTCGGGCTCGAACACCTCGCCCACGACGACCCGGCAGCGCGCCAGCCCCAGGCGCAACAGTCGCGCGCTGTTCTTGGCCTCGCGCGCCTCGTCGGGATGCTGCAGCACCAGCACCTCCACCTCGTTGCGAACGGCCGTGACGAGCGCGCACAGGCAGGTGCGCGCAGGCAGATCGCAGGCGGCACAGCGCGGACGCCGCGGGAGAACGAAAGTGTCGGACATGGAACGCGCGGGCCCGGGCCTTGCCGAGTTGGAACGAACCGCACACCTTACAGGAGTTCCCATGTACGACACCCACGACCAGACCGCCCAAGGCCAGGACAAGCTTACCGAGTTGATCAAGGACATCAAGTTCGGCATGTTCACGACGCACAAGGTCGCCGGCCACCTGCACTCGCGCCCGATGACGACGCAGAACAAGAAGATCGACGACGACGCGCTGTGGTTCTTCATGTCGCGCTCGGGTGACCCCGTGTCCGAGTTCAAGGGCGACGACCAGGTCAACGTGTCCTACGCAAATCCGAGTTCGGACACCTACGTCTCGGTCACTGGCGTCGCCACGGTGGTGGAGGACCAGGCGAAGAAGCAGGCGCTGTGGAACAAGGCCGCCGAGGCCTGGTTCAAGGGCGGCATCAACGATCCCGACCTCGCGCTGGTGCGCGTCAGCATCGAGCATGCCGACTACTGGGACGTGAAGGAAAGCAAGCTCGTCCAGCTGTACAAGATGGCCGAAGCGGCCGTCAGCGGCACGCCGCCGAAGATGGGCGAGCACGGGCACATCCGGCCGCATTGAGCGACCTCGCAGTTGCTCAGATGAACATCCCGCCCGACACCTCGATGCGCTGCGCATTGATCCATCGGTTCTGATCGACGAGCAGCGACGCCACGGCGCCGCCGATATCGTCGGGCTCGCCCGCGCGACCCAGCGCGGTCTGCGATGCAACGAAGGCATTGAGCTGCGCGTTGTCGCGCACGCGGCCGCCTCCGAAGTCGGTGGCGATCGCGCCCGGGGCGATCGTGTTGACGGAGATGCCGCGCGCGCCCAGCTCCTTGGCCATGTAGCGCGTCAACACCTCGACGCCGCCCTTCATCGCGGCGTACGCGGCGTAGCCGGGCAGCGTGAAGCGGGACAGGCCGCTGGACGTGTTGAGGATGCGGCCGTTGTCCCTGATCAGCGGCAGCAACTTCTGCGTGATGAAGAACGTGCCCTTCAGGTGCACGTTGAACAACAGGTCGAACTGCTCCTCGGTCGTCTCGGCCACGCTGGCGTGGTCGATGCCCATGCCGGCGTTGTTCACCAGGAAGTCGAAGTCGGCGCGCTGCCACGTGGCGGACAGCGCGGCCCTCACGCGCTCGGCGAACGCCGCGAAGCTCTTGCTGTCGCCGGCGTCCAGTTGCAGCGCCACGGCCTTGCGGCCCAGCGCCTGCAACTGGCCGACCACGGCGTGCGCCTCGACCTCGTTGCTCTTGTACGTGAGGATCACGTCGACGCCTCGTTCGGCCAGCTTCAGCACGGCGCTGCGGCCGAGGCCGCGGCTGCCGCCGGTGACGAGGGCGATGGAAGGGGAGAGGGTCATGTCGGGCTCCGGGTTGGGTGATTCGATGGCACGACTTTAAGAATTCCCGCCCGCGCGATAAAGTCCTCATCCAACGCCACTCTGTTCTCTGAAACAGAACAATCAATCCATGGATCTGCACGAACTGCGCATCTTCGCCACCGTGGCCGAGCTCGCCAGCTTCAGCCGGGCGGCGGAGCAACTGGGTCTGGCCAAGGGCCGCGTCTCCACGTCGGTGCAGCGGCTGGAGGCGCAGGTGGGCACGCGGCTGCTCCAGCGCACCACGCGCAGCGTGCGCGTGACGCCCGACGGCGAGCGATTCCTGGAGCGCTGCAAGGAGCTGCTGACCGAGGCCGAGCAGTTGCAGGCCATGTTCCAGCCGGCGTCCACGGGCCTCACCGGCCGGCTGCGCATCGACCTGCCCAACCGCCTGGCGCGCGACCTGGTGATCCCGCGACTGCCCGAGTTCCTGGCGGCGCATCCGCTGCTGGAGATCGGCATCAGCACCACCGATCGCCGCGTCGACCTGGTGCACGAGGGCTTCGACTGCGTGCTGCGCGTGGGCGAGCTGGTGGACTCCGACCTGGTGGCGCTGCCGTTGGGCGTGCTGCGCATGCGCAACGTGGCGAGCCCGGCCTACCTGCGCGCGCACGGCACGCCGCGCACGCTGGCCGATCTGGCGCGGCACCGTGTCGTGCACTACATGCCGTCGCTCAACGCGCAGGGCGCCGCGTGGGAGTACGTCGATGCCGATGGCCGGCGCCAGGCGATCCCGATGCGCGCGCAGGTCACCGTCAACGGCACCGACGCCTACCAGGCCGCCGCGCTCGCCGGCCTCGGCCTGATCCAGTCGCCGGCTTTCGGCACGGAGGCGCTGGTGGTGTCGGGCCAGCTGGTGGAGGTGCTGCCGGCGTTCGTCGCGCCGCCGATGCCCGTGTCGCTGATGCTGCCGCACCGGCGCCAGCTCGCACCGCGGGTCCAGGCGGTGATGGCGTGGCTCACGCAGCTGATCTCGCCGGCGCTGTCGCCGGCCACCTGAGCCCGCTTCGTCGCGTGCGGATGCAGTGCAGGGCGCGCGCGGCGCAGCCCGTCGCAAGGCGGTGGATGGCCGGGGAGGGCGTTCCTAGAATCGATTCCATCGATCACGAACCGACCCGAGGATCCCCATGCGAACCGCCCTGACTCTCACGCTCGCCATCGCCGCGGCGCTGGCCACGGCGCACGCGCACGCCGCCGAAGAAACGCGCAGCCTGGCGCCGTTCAGCTCGGTGTCGAGCTCGGGCACGGCCAACGTGCGCATCGAGGTGGGCAAGGCCCAGTCGATCACCGTCAGCGGAGACGACGCGCTCGTGCGCGAGGTGCTCACCGAGGTGGTGGGCACCCAGCTGAAGATCCGCACGCGTCGCGGCAGCATCGAGCTGGGCGGCCACGACCAGGGGGTCCGGGTAACGATCACGCTGCCACGCCTCACCGCCTTCGAGATGGGCGGCGCCGGCGAGAGCGTCATCACGCACATGAGCGGCGACTCGCTCGACGTGACCTTCGGCGGCGCCGGCAGCCTCACCGCGGACGGCAGCGTCCACGCCCTGCGCCTCAACGTGGGCGGCGTCGGCGCCATCGACACCCGCAACCTGCATGCCGACACGGTCGACGCGAGCGTCGGCGGCGTGGGCTCCGTCGACGTGTGGGCCGGCACGAGCCTGGCCGCCAGCGTCGGCGGCGTGGGCTCGCTCACGTACTACGGGAATCCCAGGACCGTGCACACGAGCGGGGGTGGCCTGGGCAGCATCTCGCGTGCGAAATAGAACGACATAGGTTCATCGCCGATCTGCGGGGGGAGCCGCCGCTTTCGCGGTGAACGGTGAGCGTTGAGCGGCGAAACGTTCACCGCTCACCGCAAATCGGCGAAGAGCCACGAAAAAGGGCTCCCCCTTGCGGAGGAACCCCTGCGTGCAACGCCTGGAGATCAGTTCGTCTTCGTGTACACGTTGACGCGGTACTGGTCGAAGGTCTGGCCCGCGTCGTTCACGCCGGTCACCGGCAATCTCACGCACAGCCACGTGCTGCCGGAGAACGATGCCATCACCCTGAGCGTCTACAACGCCACGCTGAAGGGCCGCGAGGCCGACTGGGACATCGTGTCGTCGACCATGTACCAGAAGCTGGCCGCCGAGACCAACGTCGACCTCACGCCGACGTACGGTGCCGCGCTGCCCATTCCCGGCATCGAGCTGCCCGAACGGCAGACGATCTCCACCAAGCGCTTCTCGCAGGAACTGCGCGCCCGCACGAGCGCGTTCGACGACAAGCTGGAATACGAAGCGGGGCTGTTCTACACCCACGAGGACAGCACCAATACGTTGCCGCCCCTGCTGCCGCTGATCGACGGCGTGCCGTTCCCGGGCCTGGGCGGCCCGCTGTTCAACGCGATGCTGGGCACCAAGTTCGACGAGTACTCGGTCTTCGGCAACGCCACCTGGTCGGTGACGCCCACCTTCGACCTGCTGGGCGGCCTGCGCTGCGCGAGCTCCACGCAGAAGTACCACCAGGACTACCAGACCTCGATCTTCGTGCAGGTGCCCGCGCTGATCGACCAGCAGGCCGACAGCGACAAGACCAGCTTCCTGCTCAGCGCGAAGTGGAAGCCGTCCGCCGACACGGCGATGTACGGCGCCACCTACAACTACCTCACCAATGGCGGCAAGGCGCGCTCCACCGGCGCGCTGGGGGCCGACTACCGCTTCGCGCTGGACGGCCATGCGGCGTGGGTCGGCGGCTCGTACAACTACATCGGCAAGCGCATCTCCAACTTCACGGACAGCAGCCTCCAGGGCAACAAGTTCCCGCTGGACGTGCCTTCGTACACCACGTTCGACCTGAACGCAGGCGTCGAGATCGCCAAGGTCAAGCTGTCGGTCTACGGCAAGAACCTGGGCAACTCGCGCGGCATCAACTTCATCAACAACACCGGGCCCGCGGTCGCAGGCAGCACGTTCAACGCCGGCATCATCCAGCCGCGCACGATCGGCGCCGACCTCAGCTACGCGTTCTGACGCCATGGCCCTGGACGAACACGCCTACGTTCCGCGCCTGCATCGCAGCGCCGACTTCGCGCTCGGCGATGATCGCGCCGGGCGCCTTCGCCGCCGAGGGCGCCTGGTGCGATCTTGTCGGCCCGGGTCGCGCGATCGACACCGACCGCTTCTTCGTGGTGTGCCCCAACGCGCTCGGTTCCAGCTACGGCAGCACGGGCCCGGCCAGCCTCGACCCGCGCACCGGCCGGCCGTACGGCACGGCGTTTCCCGACATCAC
>JACMOG010000844.1 GCA_014378125.1 Vitreoscilla sp.
CGACATCAGCGCGTCCAGCAAGAAGATCGCCGACATCATCGGCACCATCGATGGCATCGCCTTCCAGACCAACATCCTGGCGTTGAACGCCGCGGTGGAGGCGGCGCGCGCCGGCGAACAGGGCCGCGGCTTCGCGGTGGTGGCGTCGGAAGTGCGCAGCCTGGCCCAGCGCTCGGCCAACGCCGCGCGCGAGATCAAGGCCCTCATCGGCGACAGCGTCGACAAGGTGGAGGGCGGCACGAGCCTGGTGGGCGAGGCGGGCTCCACGATGGACGACGTCGTCGCCCAGGTACGCCGCATGACCGACCTGATGGGCGAGATCAACGCGTCGTCCACCGAGCAGACCACGGGCATCATGCAGGTGAACCAGGCCGTGGCCTCGATCGACCAGGGCACGCAGCAGAACGCCGCGCTGGTGGAAGAAAGCGCCGCGGCCGCCGAGAGCCTCAAGCAACAGGCCGCCGGCCTGCTGCAACTGGTGGCCGCGTTCAAGCTGGCCGATCCGCGCCACGCCGCCTTCGCCTGAACGCCGGGAGCACGCCATGCACGCCCTCGCCTACGTGAGTTCCGCGTCCTGGAACCTGCTGCCGGAACAGGTCGAACGCATCGTCGAGGAGTCGCGCCGGTACAACGCGCTCAACGGCGTCACCGGCGTGCTGCTGCACTGCGACGGCAACTTCATGCAGTACATCGAGGGCGAGGAGGACGCGGTGGTCGAGACCTTCACCCGCATCCGCGCCAGCGAGATCCACTACCAGCTCAACGAGCTGATGAACCAGTCCATCCTGGAGCGCGAATTCGGCGACTGGGCAATGGGGTTCTCGCAGCCGTCTCCCGGCGAATTCGTCGAGCTCGCCGCCGCGCGCTGGAAGGGCACCGCGCAGACCGGCCCCGGCGCGTCGATGCTGCGTACCTTCTGGGCCAACTCGCGCGGCGAGTTCGCCTGAGCGATCCTCCCCTGGATGCACGTAGAATGGAAGCCGCTGCGGGTGTAGTTCAATGGTAGAACGGCAGCTTCCCAAGCTTCATACGTGGGTTCGATTCCCATCACCCGCTCCAGTTTCACGCCCGGTGCCGCCGGGCGTTTTGCATTCAGTGTTTCCATGCCTGTGCGCCGCAGCCAAACCGGTGCATCATCGTTTCCACATCAACGCCGGCATGCCATGAATCCGTACCAGGTCATCTGCCTCAGTGCCGTCGCGCCGGACCTGTTCACGTCGTCCTACGGCCCATTCGTGGTCAACGCCTGCGCCACGTTGGCTGACATCGCCGACGCGTTGCACAACAGCCCGTGCGACGCGCTGCTGGTGGAGGTCAGGACGCCCGCCGACTACGACAAGCTGCTGGCCTGGCCCGGCCTGGCGCATGCGGTGATGGACTCGGCCGTGGTCATCGTCGCTCCCGAGCCCACGCCCGCGCAGTGCATCAAGCTGCTGCAGGTGGGCGTGCAGGACGTCCTGGCCAAGCGCCACGCCAGTGACGACTCGCTGGGCCGCGTGCTGCGCGTGGCCATCGAACGCAAGCGCATGCACGCCAGCGCCAAGCGCGCGTTCAGCACCGACCTCACCACCGGCCTGCCCGCGCACGCGCAACTGCTCGGGCACATGACCCACCTGCTGGCGCTGCGCGAGCGCGAGCCGGCGGCCATGGCGCTCATCGTGCTGCGCCTCGAAGGCTTTCGCGCGGCCGAGGCGGCGCTGGGCGTCGAGGCCGCCCACGTGCTGCGCCGCAAGGCCGCCGTCCGCCTGCGCGCGGCCCTGCGCGCGAGCGACGTCGTCGCCTCGCTGGGCGCCGACATGTACGGCGTGCTGCTGGCCTGGATCGACGCCGAGTCCGACGCCGACGGCGTGGCCCGCAAGTTGTTGGCATCGCTCAAGCAGCCGTTCAACGTGGCGGGGCAGGACCTGCCGTTGATGGGCACCGTGGGCATCGGCCAGTACCCGGCGCACGGCAAGGACGCCGCGGCGCTGATGCGGCGCGCGGTGGGCCAGGCGTCCAACGGCACGGTCAACGAGCTGGGGCACATCATCGCCGGCGCGGCCAACGACGACTGACGCCGCGTCGTCATCCTGCGCGCAGTCGCAGGATCCACGCATTGCCGTGATCCTGGATCCTGCGACTACGCGCAGGATGACAGGCCGTCGTGCTAGCGCGGATCCGCTTTCGTGCGGCGCGAACGCGTTGCCAACCAGCCGACGATCGCCGCGATCGCGACGGCACCGAAGCCGACCCCCGACCAAGGCAGCCGGCCTTCCCCGGCCGCCGCCGCGTCCGCCGAGGCCGCCTCTGACTCGAACGGACTGAACGCCCCGCCCCCCGGATCGCTGGCCGCCGACGCGGCCCCGGCAGGCGCCGCCCGATTGCCCAGCAGCGCCGCCGGCACCACGCCCGTGGGCCCGCCGCCATTGACCAACTCCCAATGGGCGTTCTGCCACTCGGCCCGCAGGTCTTCCCCGTCGCTGGCGTCGTCGCCCGGCTTGCGCTGGAGCACGGCCAGGCCGGCGTCGCTCACCGACCACAGCTCGGCGCCGGGCCGCGCGCCGCGCACGCTGACGGCCACCACGGGCAGGCCGTCGGCGCTGGCCGCCAGGCTGGTGGCGGTGGAGCTCTCCGCGTCGCCGGGCCGCTGCCACACGCCGCCGTTGCCGAAGCCGCGATCGAGCGAGCCGTCGGCGTTCAGGTGGAACACCACGGCCCGGGGCGTGGCGACGCCGGTGGCCTCGCCGGCCACCAGCACCGAGCCGTCGGCCAGCGGCAGCACGTCGTTGGGCTTGACGGCGATACCGGCCGGCGTGATCTGCACCTTGCCCTGAACGCCCCAGTGCAGGTCGGCGCCGCCGTCGGCCAGGAAGCGCGCGATGACCGGCTGCGGCTGGTTGGCCGCCAGGCTGGCGCCCACCATCCAGGTGCGGTGGGTGGCATCGACGCGCACACTGGCCGGCGGGTCGTTGCCGGCGCCCAGCGTGAACGCGGTCTGCCCGCCGCGGCCGAAGCGCTCGTCGGGACTGGTGCCGTGGACGAGGTGCTTGAGCAGGAAGTCGTTGGCGTCGGCCTGCGGATCGTCGGTGACGGTCCACGCGCTGTCGGCGTCGCGCACCGTGAGCGAGCCCGCATGCGCGAGAACGCACGCGCCGGCGAGGAGCGCGAGGGCCGCCGCGGCGCGCGGCGTCATTTGTTGATATCGCCCAGGCAGAGGTACTTCACCTCGACGTAGTCCTCGATGCCCTGGTGCGAGCCCTCGCGGCCCAGCCCCGACTGCTTGACGCCGCCGAACGGCACCTCGGCCACCGAGATGAGGCCGGTGTTGATGCCCACCATGCCGTACTCCAGCGCCTCGCCCACGCGGAAGATGCGGCCCACGTCGCGGCTGTAGAAGTAGCTGGCCAGGCCGAACTCGGTGGCGTTGGCCGCGGCGATGGCCTCGGCCTCGGTCTTGAACTTGACCACCGGCGCGAGCGGGCCGAAGGTTTCTTCCTTCGTGCACAGCATGTCGGAGGTGACGTCGGCCAGCACCGTGGGCGTGAAGAAGCGCTCGTCGATGCGTGCGCCCCCGACCACCACGCGGGCGCCCTTGGCAAGCGCGTCGGCGATGTGTGATTCGACCTTGGCCACCGCGTTGGCGTCGATCATCGGGCCCTGGTTGATGCCGGCCTCGAAGCCGTTGCCCACCTTGATGCCACGGGCCTTCTCGGCGAGCCGAGCGATGAAGGTGTCGTACACGCCTTCCTGCACATACAGGCGGTTCGCGCACACGCAGGTCTGCCCCGCGTTGCGGTACTTGGACACCATGGCGCCCTCGACCGCGGAGTCGATGTCGGCGTCGTCGAACACGATGAACGGCGCGTTGCCGCCCAGCTCGAGCGACAGCTTCTTGATGGTGGGCGCGCACTGCTTCATCAGGATGCGGCCCACCTCGGTGGAGCCGGTGAACGACAGGTGGCGCACCACGTCGCTGGCGCACAGCGCGTTGCCCACCAGGACGCTGTTGTCGCCGTCGGCGGTGACCACGTTGAGCACGCCGGCCGGCATGCCCGCGCGCTGCGCGAGCTCGGCCAGCGCGAGCGCCGACAACGGCGTCTGCTCGGCCGGCTTGATGATGACCGGGCAACCCGCGGCCAGTGCCGGGGCCACCTTGCGAGTGATCATGGCGATGGGGAAGTTCCACGGCGTGATGGCCGCGCACACGCCCACCGGCTGCTTGAGGACGATGGTGCGCTTGCCGTTGTCGGTGGTGGGAATGGTCTCGCCGCAGACGCGGCGGCCCTCCTCGGCGAACCACTCGATGAAGCTGGCGCCGTACACCACCTCGCCGCGCGCCTCGGCCAGCGGCTTGCCTTGTTCGGCGGTGAGGATGCGCGCGAGGTCGTCGGCGTTGGCCATGATGAGCGAGAACCACTTCATCAGGACCGCGTGGCGTTCTTTTGCGGTCTTGGCGCGCCACGCGGGCCAGGCCTTGTCGGCGGCGGCGATGGCGGCCTCGGTCTCGGCGCCGCCGAGGTTGGCCACGTCGGCCAGCTTCAGGCCGGTGGCGGGATCGTTGACGTCGAAGCGGGCCGCGCCGGCGACCCATTCGCCGCCGATGAGGGCGTCGGTCTTGAGCAGGCCGGCGTCGTTGAGGGTGGCGATGGGGGAAGTCTTCATGTCCATTTTCGGGAAAGCTCCTGGCACGGCGGGCGTGAGTTCGCCTGACCGTGCGTGATGGTGGCAACTCTACCTGGGGCGGGCACGGGTTGCCCGGCGCCAAAGGGGGTGTTTGCCTGGGTCAATGCAACCAAAAGAAAAGCCGCCTCGGCAGGACCGGCGGCGGCTCGTCGCAAGAATGTTGGCGCCCGCTCGCTCGAAACGCGAGCGGTCGGGCGCCCGGCCTCAGGCCACGGCCTTGAAGGCGTCGGCCATGATGGCCAGGCCTTCGTCGACGAGCGCATCGGTGGCCACCAGGGGCACCAGCACGCGGATGACGTTGCCGTAGCTGCCGCACGACAGCAGCACGAGGCCCCGCTTGAGCGCCTCGGCGCAGATCCGTTTGGTGAGGTCGGCGTCGGGACGGGCGAGGTCGCCCTCCGTGAACAGCTCGATGGCGATCATCGAGCCCAGCCCACGCACTTCCTGGATGGCCACGTGCTCGCGCGCGATGCCCTGCAGCGCGTCGACGAGGCGGGCGCCGATCGCCTTCGACCGCTCGAGCAGTTGCTCCTCCAGGAGGTTCCCCACCCCCGCCAGGCCGCCCGCCCAAGCCAGCGGGTTGCCGGCGTAGCTGCCGCCCAGGCCGCCCGGGGCGGGCTTGTCCATCCCGTCGGCGCGGCCGATGACCGCCGAGATCGGAAAGCCGCCGGCCATGGACTTGGCCGTGGTGACGATGTCGCCCGCGACGCCCCATTGCTCGCCGGCCAGCCAGGTGCCGGTGCGGCCGGCGCCGGTCTGCACTTCGTCGGCGATGAGCAGGATACCGTGCTTGTCGCAGAGCGCGCGCAGCGCCTGCGCGAATTCCGGCGGGCAGACATGGAAGCCGCCTTCGCCCTGCACCGGCTCGACGATGATGGCCGCCACGCGCTCGGCCTCGACGTCGTACTTGAAGATCGCTTCGATCGACGCAAGCGCATCGGCCACGCTCACGCCGTGCAGCGCGTTCGGGAACTTGGCGTGGAAAACCTCGGCCGGGAACGGACCGAAGCCCGTCTTGTACGGCGCGACCTTGCCGGTCAAGGCCATGGTCATCAGCGTGCGGCCGTGGTAGCCGCCGCCGAACGCGATCACCGCACCGCGCTTGGTGGCGCAGCGCGCGATCTTGATGGCGTTCTCGACGGCTTCGGCGCCCGTGGACAGGAACAGCGCCTTCTTCGGGAAGTCGCCGGGGGTCTTTTCGATGAGGCGTTCGGCCAGCTCGATGTACGGCTCATAGGCCAGGACCTGGAAGCAGGTGTGGTGCACCTTGTCGAGCTGCGTCTTCACCGCCTCGAGGATCTTCGGGTGGCAATGCCCGGTGTTGAGTACCGCGATCCCGCCCGCGAAGTCGATGTAGCGGCGGCCCTCGACGTCCCAGATCTCGGCGCCCAGGGCGCGCTCGGCGAAGACCTCGTAGGTCTGTCCCAGGCCGACCGGCAGGACGGCACGGCGGCGCGCCATCAGGGCGGCGTTGTTCAGGTTGGCATCACGTTGCATGGGGGGAACTCCAGAAGGGTATGCGCTGACTTTAGGCCCGCCGACCCAATACAGCCATGTACAGTTGGGCTGCGGCGCCCGCATACTGTGCAGGTCAAAGTCCCTATACAGATGGTGTCTGCAGACCCGAACGGCATCCAGCGGCATGTTCACTCTCCAATCCGAATCCCCCACGCCGCTGGTCACGCAGATCGTCGACGGCCTGCGCCGGCTGATCGCGGACGGCAGCCTGCGCACGGGGGCGAAGATCCCGTCGATCCGGCACTTCGCCAAGACGCACCAGGTGAGCGTGTTCACCGTGGTAGAGGCGTACGACCGGCTGGTGGCGCAGGGCTACCTGCTATCGCGCCCGCATTCGGGCTTCTTCGTGCGCCGGCGCGCGCCGGCCGAGACGGCGGCGGTGCCGGGCTTCGCGTCGACGGCCAGCTTCGGCGCCCAGTGGTACCTGCGCAGCATCTTCGAGAACCGGCACCTGGCCGTGAAGGCGGGCTGCGGCTGGCTGCCGCAGTCGTGGCTGTTCGGGGGCGGCGTGCCCCCGAGCCTGCGCGGGCTGGCCGCCGAGAACGTGGAACTGGACGGCTACGGCGACCCCCGCGGCCACCTGCCGCTGCGCGAATGGATCCGCGACGCGCTCGCCGAGCAGGAGATCTCGCTGCAGCCC
>JACMOG010000845.1 GCA_014378125.1 Vitreoscilla sp.
AGGTCGGCGCCGGTGGCCGCGCCGCCGGCGGTGCGCTCGCTGTCGGATCGCCTGGCCGACGCGTCCCGCGGCGAGACGCCGCGCCTGCTGGCCGACCTGTCCGACGCGATCGCGCAACGCGACTTCGCACGGGCGGCGCGCATCGCCCACAACATCAAGGGCAGCGCGTACTACATCCACAGCGATCCGATGGCCGACGACGCGGGCGCACTGGAGGCCGCCTGCGACGCCGGTGACGACGCGGGCATGTTGCGCCACTGGGGCGCGCTCCAGGAAAGCATCGACGACTGGATGACGGCGCACTGATACGCTGTCGGGCCTACCTGCAGGAGAGATTTCAAGATGCGTATCCTGGTCGCCGACGACGATCTCGTCTCGCGCCTGGCGATGGAAGACGTGCTGCGCCAGTGCGGCTCGCCCGAGATCGTGCTGGCCGAGGACGGCGCCGCCGCGTGGCGCGCGATGAACGGCCAGCCGTGCTTCGACCTGCTGTGCCTGGACGTGCGCATGCCGCCGCCGGACGGCCTGGAGCTGGTGGCGAAGCTGCGCGCCGCGCCGGCGCTCAGGCGCGTGCCGGCCATGCTCATCACCTCCACCGCCGATCGCGACACGGTGCTCGGCGCCACGCGCTCCGACCTGCAGGGCTTCATCGTCAAGCCGGTCGGCCCGGAGACGCCCGCGCGCATCCTGCGCGCGCTGGCGCAGCTCGATTCGAGCATCCTCGAGCCCGCGGAGACGGCCGTCGCGCGGCTGCGCATCGACGTCCAGCGCCACGCCCGCTACGTGGCCGCGTTCGGCCAGCAGGTACGCGCGCTGGCCCGGCTGGCCGACGATCTCGCCCCGGCCACGAGCGGCACGCCCCAACGCGCGACGTTCATTCAGAAGGCCGACGCGTGCCGTACCGCGGCGCTCACCCTGGGCGCCACGCGCATCGAGCAGCTGATCTCCGATGCGCTGGCGCTGCTGGCCGAAGGCCAGCCCGGCGCGGCTCGCGCGATGGCGCAGGCGGCGTACTGGCTGGCGCGTGTGTCGCCCACCGCGGTGCAGGCGGCCTGACCTCGGCAGGCACGCCGTTTGCTGCCTGTGCGGCCGTGAAAAGCAGGGCTAGACTGGCCGCCCTTTGCCCCCGTCGCCATCTGCCTGCGCCCATGAACGAGACGTCGCCCAACCTGGAGTCCTGCGCCAGCGAACCCATCCGGGTTCCCGGCGCGATCCAGCCCCATGGCCGGATGCTCGTGCTCGCTGCGGACGCCGACGACCTGGTGGCCTTCAGCGCCAACTGGCGCGACGCGGACGAGGCCCGAAGCCAGTTGGGCGCCTTTGCGGGCTCGTTGCCCGCTCTTGTGGATGGCGACTCGCCGGCCGCCGTCGGCCACGCCACGCTCGATGGCCTCCAGCACGACGTCAGCGCGCATCGACAGGGCGCGTAACGCTTTCTCGAGTTCGAGTCGGCCAGCGCCGACCACGGCGAGCGCGCCCCCATCTACTCGCTGGCGCGGCACTTCCTGCCGCAGATGCAGCGTGCCCGCGGCATCGACGAACTCCTGGCGGTCACCGTGCGCGAGCTCAAGCGCCTCACCGGCTTCGGCCGTTGCATGGCCTATCGCTTCGACGAGGAGGGCCACGGCGAGGTGCTGGCCGAGGCCTTGGACGATGGCTACGACAGCTACGCCGGACACCGGTTCCCGGGCTCCGACATCCCGGCCCAGGCGCGCGACCTGTACCGGCTCAACTACATCCGCGTGATCCCCGACTCGGACTACGTTCCCGTGCCGCTGGTGCCGGTGGACGCGGCGCTGGCCGCGCGCACGATCGACCTCTCGCCGGCCGGCCTGCGCAGCGTGTCACCGGTGCATCTCGAGTACATGCGCAACATCGGCACGCGCGCGTCCATGTCGGTGTCCATCGTGGTCCGCGGCGAGCTGTGGGGCCTGGTCTCGTGCCATGACCACGGCGCGCGCTTCCTGTCGTTTCCCACGCGCACGGCCTGCGAGCACCTGGGCCGCCTGCTGTCGCTGCAGGTGGAGGCCACGCTCGATCGCGTGGAGGTGGAGCGGCGCCGCGAGCTGGGCGAGCTCACGTTGCAGATCATCGCGCAGCGCGCCAGCCTCGACGCCAGCCTGCTGGGCCTCGTCGACGAT
>JACMOG010000846.1 GCA_014378125.1 Vitreoscilla sp.
AAGGGATTGGTGTCGGTCTTGGTGATCAGGCCGATCACGGGCTGGTCGGCGCTCACCGCGAGGGTGGCGGTGCCGGCCAGGACGGCCGCGGCGAGAAGGGACGAAGCGAACTTCAGCATGGTTTGTCTCCGATGCGTTGATGGACGACCGCTTCTGTGGCGGCGTGGCGTGGGCCCATTGTGGGAACGTCGCGTAAATAAATCAAGCGGAGTGATTAATGGAAAACCCAGGGGGTTCCTGCAACGCAGGAAAACCGGACAGGTTCCTGCTCGACGACAATCGCCGCACCATGCTCCTGCGCATCCACCACGCCGCCATCATCTGCTCGGACTACGACGTCTCGAAGCGCTTCTACACGCAGGTGCTGGGGCTGCCCGTGCTTGCCGAGCACTGGCGCGCCGAGCGCAGTTCCTGGAAGCTCGACCTGGCGTTGCCCGACGGCTCGCAGATCGAGCTGTTCTCGTTCAAGGACCGGCCGGCCAGGCCGTCGTAT
Organism: Vitreoscilla sp.; assembly: GCA_014378125.1. The sequence goes on from JACMOG010000846.1 coordinate 494, forward strand.
CCGGAGGCGCGGGGGTTGCGCCACCTGGCGTTCGCGGTGGCGGACGTGGCGCTCGCGAAGGCGGCTCTGGAGGCGCAAGGGGTCGTCGTGGAGGCGATCCGCGTCGACGAATACACCGGCGGGCGGTTCACGTTCTTTGCGGACCCGGACGACTTGCCGCTTGAGTTGTACGAAGACTAGCGGCGGACGAATTCGCGCCTTAGCAGCCCCAGCTGCACCAGATCGTGGCGCTTGTCGAGCCAGTAGCCGGCCTCTCGCAGCAGACCTTCCTCGACGAAGCCCATGCGCTTCAGCAGCGTCAGCGAGCGCACGTTGAGCGGATGCACCTGCGCCTCGATGCGATCGACCTCCATGATCTCGAACGCCCACGCGAAGACGGCGCGCAGCGCCTCTGTCATGTAGCCCTGGCCCTGCGCGTGCCGCGCCAGCTCATACCCCGTGAGGCATGTTCGCCAGCCACGGTTCCAGCGGAACACCCCGCAGGTGCCCAGCAGCGCGCCGCCCTTGCCCGGGTCGGCGTGGACGATGCCCCAGCGCACGCCCGTGCAAGGCACGCCGCGCATGTTGGCGAAGCCGGCGATCACGCGTTCGGCGGCCTCGAGGTCGACCAGCGGGTCGCTGCCGATCCACTTCATCGCCTCGCGGTCGGAGTGCACCGTGAGCAGGGCGGGCGCGTCGCTGGCGACGATCTCGCGCAGTTGCAGGCGCTTGGTCGAGAGCGAGGGAAAGGCGCCTTCGGTCGTCATGCCGCCCCCAGCCGCCACAACGACGTCACTTCCTTGCTGCGCGCCGCGTACAGCGGGTCGGTGGGATCGCCGGCCTTCGCATGCGTGGGGCGGGTATCGTGGCGCGCCACCACGCGCAGGCCGGCGTCGGCGATCCACTGCAGCATCTCGGCGCGCGTTCGCAGGCCCAGGTGCTCGGCCAGGTCGGACATCACCAGCCAGCCCTCGCCGCCGGGGCTCAGGTGCGCGGCCAGGCCGGCGAGGAACGCCCGCAGCATCGCGCTGTCGGGGTCGTAGACGGCGCGTTCGATGGCCGCGTTGGCCGGCGTCGGCACCCAGGGCGGGTTGCACACGACCAGGGGCGCGCGGCCGTCGGGAAACATGTCGGCGGCCACCACGCGCACCTGCTTCGCGAAGCCGAGGCGCTCGAGGTTCTCGGTGGCGCAGGCGATGGCGCGTGGATCGAGATCGGTGGCCACCACCTGCTGCACGCCGTGGCG
>JACMOG010000847.1 GCA_014378125.1 Vitreoscilla sp.
GCGTCGCCGGAGGCCGTGGGGGCCGAGTCGGCGGGCTGGCGCGGTCGCACCACCTGCACCGTGTGGTCGCGCTCGCGCAGGGCCTGCACAAGGCGCGCGATGGCCATCGACACGCCGTTGACCTCGGGCGGATAGGTCTCCGTCACGCAGGCGATTCGCAGGGGTCTGTGGCCGATGTCTGTTCTCACGGAAGGCGCCTCCGAATCGTTGCGGTCGCGGTCGATGATGACCCACGCTCGCAACAGATCGATGACAGTTCCGAGTCAATTCATGCCGTCGGCGGACACGGCGCCTTCATATTTGGCGGTCACCATCCTGTCACGCCGCGCCGGTCGTCGCCGCCGGCGAACTCCCCAGAGGAACCCCGTGAACAACTTCATGCAAACCCTGCGCACGCTGCGGTGGGACGATCACCGCTTCTATCACCACAGCACCATCAACCAGAGCCTGCACTTCATCAGCGCGATCACGTTCTGCATCGCCTATGCGCTGCTGTTCGTCGACCCGGCCATCGCCGCCATCCTGGCGTGGACCGTATCGATGACCACGCGCCAGGCCGGCCACTTCTTCTTCGAGCCGCGCGGCTACGACGAGGTGAACCAGGTTTCCGACGCGTACAAGGAAGAGGTCAAGGCCGGCTACAACATCCGACGCAAGATCGTGCTGATGGCGATCTGGGTGGCGATTCCCGCCACGCTGTGGTTCGCCCCGTCGCTGGGTGGCCTGATCCAGCCGCACACCGACCTGCGCGGCTTCGTGCACGACGTGGGCATCGCCTGGCTGTCGCTGGGCGCCGCGGGCCTGGTGGTGCGCGTGCTCCAGTTGTGCATCACTCGCAACGCGACCGAAGGCCTGGCCTGGGGCTTCAAGATCATCACGGATCCGTTCATGGACATCGCGCTGTACCACAAGGCCCCGCTGAAGCTGGTGCGCGGCCAGATGATCTCGTCGGTGTCGTCGCCGAGCGCGACCGCGCACTGAGAAATCGACAGCAGCCCGTCGCGCCCCCATGGAACCCACCACCTTCGCCCTCTCCGCGTTGATGCTCGCCGCGTTGGCCGTCATGGCCCCGCGCGCCAAGCGTCGTCTCGAACTCTCGCGAGCCAAGCACGCGTCGCTGACCGGCCATTCGAAGATGGCCAAGCGAATCGCGGGCCTGCTGCCCGGCTACGCCTACGACGAGGTGCGCTTCTTCGGCTCGGACGGCGCCCCGGCGGAGTTCCAGCAGCGGCGCCGCGCCGGCTTCGAGAAGCTGGCCACGCTGTATCGCGAACGCTTTCCGAAGAGCGCCGCGCTGACAGCCCAGGCCAGCACCGGCATCTCCGACCTGCAGTTCACCGGCAGCTACCGTGTTCCGTACCAGTACAGCCCGTATCTGCGCCAGCACCTGAAGACGGGCAGCTTCCTGCAGTCGTCCAGCGGCGTCACCGTCCAGGACCTGGACGGCAACCGCTTCCACGACCTGACCGGCTCGTACGGCGTCAACCTGTTCGGCTATGACTTCTACAAGGAGTGCATCGCCGAGGGCGCGCGTCGCGTCGCCGAACTGGGTCCCGTGCTGGGCGCGTATCACCCGGTGCTGGTGGACAACGTGCGGCGCCTCCAGCGCATCTCCGGGCTGGACGAGGTGTCGTTCCACATGTCCGGCACCGAGGCCGTGATGCAGGCCGTGCGCCTGGCGCGCTATCACACGAGGAAGAAGTACCTGGTGCGCTTCTGCGGCGCCTATCACGGCTGGTGGGAGGACGTGCAGCCCGGACCCGGCAATCCGCTGCCCCCGCGCGAGACGTACACGCTGGAGGAGATGAAGGCCGAGACGCTGAAGGTGTTGCGCACTCGCCAGGACATCGCCTGCGTGCTGGTCAACCCGCTGCAGGCGCTGCATCCCAACGCCGCGGCGCCGGGTGACTCTTCGCTGGTAGATAGCGCGCGCCGCGCGAAGTTCGACCGTGCCGCGTACACCGAGTGGCTGAAGCAATTGCGACAGGTCTGCACCGAACGCGGCATCGTGCTGATCTTCGACGAGATATTCGTCGGCTTCCGGCTGGCGCCCGGCGGCGCGCAGGAGTACTTCGGCGTCCAGGCCGACATGGTCACCTACGGCAAGTCGCTGGGCGGCGGACTGCCGGTGGGCGTGGTGTGCGGCAGGCGCGAGCTGATGAAGCGCTTCCGCGAGGATCGCCCTGCCGACATCTGCTTCGCCCGCGGCACCTTCAACTCGCACCCGTACGTGATGGGCGCGATGAACGTGTTCCTCGAGCGCCTCGAGGGGGACGACGTCAAGGCCATGTACGACGGCGTCGACCAGCGCTGGAACGATCGAACGGCGCGCTTCAACGAGCGCCTGGAGGCGGCCGGCGTGCCGGTGCGCGCGGCCAACATCCAGTCGATCTGGATGGTGATGTACGAGCAGCCGTCGCGCTACAACTGGATGCTGCAGTTCTACCTTCGCGCCCACGGGCTGGCGCTCAGCTGGGTGGGGACAGGCCGGCTGATCTTCAGCCTGAACTACAGCGATGCCGACTTCGACGCGGTGATCGACCGCTTCGTCGCCGCGGCCGCCGAGATGCAAGGCGACGGCTGGTGGTGGAACGATCCCGCGCAGAGCAACCGCACCATCCGGCGCAGCCTGCTGCGCGAAATGCTGCATGAGCGGTTCAGCAGCTGAGGACCGCATCGAAAGCTCATGAAAAAACATTTCCGCCGCCTGCTTGCACAGGAAGACCTGAACTTCCTGCTCACCAATCGCGTGCCCCGCATCGCATTGACGCACTTCATGGGCAGGTTCAGCAAGATCCGCAACCCGCTCGTCAGCAAGGCGTCGATCGGCCTGTGGAAGCTGTTCACCGACCTCGACCTGAGCGACGCCCGCCACCGCGAGTTCCGCAGCATGCACGACTGCTTCACGCGCGAGCTGATGCCGGGCGCCCGCGCGATCGATCCCGATCCCGGCGTGCTGACGTCGCCCTGCGACGCCATCGTCGGCGCCTGCGGGCCGGTGGCGGGAAGCACCGTGTTCCAGGCCAAGGGCTTTCCGTATCGGTTGGAGGAGCTGTTCGGGCCGGGCACCGACACCACGCCGTTCCGCGACGGCCGCTTCATCACGCTGCGGCTCACGTCGGCGATGTATCACCGCTTCCACGCGCCGCACGACTGCGACGTGAGCCACGTCAGCTACCTCAGCGGCGACACCTGGAACGTGAACCCGATCGCGCTGAAGCGGGTGGAGAAACTGTTCTGCCGCAACGAGCGCGCCGTGCTGAGCGCGCGCCTGCGCCGAGGCAACTTTCCCATCGCCATCGTGCCGGTGGCCGCCATCCTCGTGGCCAGCATCCGGCTGCGTTTCACCGACGTGCTGCTGCACCTGAAGTACCGCGGCCCCAACGAGATCCCGGTGCAGGCCCGCTTCGGCAAGGGCGAGGAGATGGGCGGTTTCCAGCACGGCTCCACCATCCTCCTGTTCGTGCCGCCGGGCTTCGAGTTCGTCGACGGCATCGACACCGGCGCGCGCATCCGCATGGGCCAGGCGCTGATGCACCTGCCCCCAGTGCCGATCGCGGCCGATTCGTCGCGCGCGCTGGAACAGGTTCCCGCGTGACGCGTGCGGGAGCGGCCGCGCTCGCGCGCCGCGCGGGCGTGGCGCTCGCGTGCGTCGGGGTCGCCGTCGCGCTCGTGTTCGTGCTGCGCGACCTCCGCCCGGCCGAGCTGCGCGCGGCGCTGCTGCACCACCCGCCGATGCGCATCGCGGCGTGCCTCGCGCCCACCGCGGCGAGCTTCTGCTGCCTGGCGCTGTACGACCTGGTGGGCGTGCGCGTGGCGGCGCCCGGCCGGGTGCGTGCGCGCCTGGCCTTGCTGGCGGGCGCTTCGAGCGCTGCCATCGCCAACACGGTGGGCTTCCACGCGGTGTCGGGTTCGGCGGTGCGCGCGCACTTGTACCTGCCCGCCGGGCTGGGCGGTGGCGAGGTGGCGCGCGTCGTGTCGACGTCGTGGCTGTCGCTCGTGGCCGGCAACATGACGATGCTGGCGGGCGCCGAGCTGTTCCAGGCCGCCACCGGCGCCGATCCGGCCTGGCATGCGGCGCTGGGTGTCGCGCTGGAAGGGCTCCTGGTGACGTGGTTGTGGTGGCTGTCGCGCGGCCGGCGCGAGATCACGATGGGACGGTGGCACCTGCCGATGCCATCGGCGCCGCTCGCGCTGCTGTTGATGGCGCCCGGCGCTGTCGAGAGCGGCACCGCCGTGGGCGCGCTGTACGTGCTGCTGCCGTCCGACCTGGCGCCGCCGTTCGACGTGTTCGCCGTGGGTTGCATCGCGGCCGTGATCCTGGGCGTGGTGTCGCACGCGCCGGGCGGGCTGGGCGTGTTCGAGGCGGGCATGACGGCGATCCTCTCCGGCCGCGGGCGGCCCGACCTGCTGGCCGCGCTGCTGCTGTATCGCCTGCTCTACAACCTGCTGCCGTTCGCATGCGCCGTGCTGGCGCTGGGCCTGCGCTCGGGCTGGCGGGCTCTGGCCGGCGTCACCGGGGCAGCGGCGCGTAACGGTTGAGGTTGGGCGCCTGACGGCAGGCGTGTCGGGGCGGCCCTCTCATCGGCAATAAAGGGTTCATCGCCGATTTGCGGGGGTTGCTGGGGCATGGGCGTGGATGGGTCACTGCTTGGCGGCGCTGGGGCACTGTTGGGCGGCGCTGGGTCAGTCACGACTCACCGGGCAAGTCTCTTTTGTTCGTGTCCCCCGCCGGCCTGCGGCGCGGCTCCTCCTTGACCTCACAAAAGAGACCCGCCCGGTTCGTCTTTCCAACCCTGGGCGGCCCGCAGACAACATTCGTTGGGGAATAGTCCGCGAATTTTTGAGGTGGTCTTGGCTTCGCCGGGCCATCGAGGCC
>JACMOG010000848.1 GCA_014378125.1 Vitreoscilla sp.
CCACGCCCGCGCCCACCAGCAGCGCGCCGGCCAGGCCCGGGCCGCGCGTGAAGGCGGCGACGTCGATGTCGAACTTCGTGAGCGACGCATCGGCAAGCGCCGCCTCGAGCAACGGAAGCACGCGCCGGACGTGGTCGCGCGACGCCAGCTCGGGCACCACGCCGCCGTAGGCCTGGTGCATGCGGATCTGGCTGTGCAAGGCCTGGGAGCGTAGACGTGGTACGCCACCGACGATTGTTTCGACCAGCGCCACGCCGGTCTCGTCGCACGAGGATTCGATGCCCAAAACGATCATGTGGCAGTGTAAGTGTGCATTAATCGACTCAGTTCGTTACAACCTCGGGTACAGCGCGCTTCCGAAAAACGATTTGACCGGTTTTAATCAGGCACGTGGTGATATTCGGCCTCACCCGCTGGCAGGACAATGTCCCAGACCAAACCATACACACGGCCGCAGACAGTCGTTGGGAATCATGAAGCAATACAAACTCACTGCTTGGCCGGACCTGACTCCGCGATTCCACACCACCGCCATGCGCCGGGTGGTGAGCGAGCTGTCGCAGCGCTTCGTGAGCGTGCGCGACCTGTCCCGAAGCTGCGGCGCCAGCGCCCGCGACATCGAGGAGCTGATCACCAAGCTCGAGAAGGACGGCATGCTGATGGCCCGCGCGATGCCGCAGGCGGTCAGCCAGGCCGGCGCCTGGCGCCAGTGGTGGCCCGTGGCCGCGGTGCGCGGCATGGTCCGCGAATGGCGTTGAGCGATTCCTGACGGCAGCCAGCCTGCCAAACATCACAAGCGGCCCCCGGGCCGCTTTTTTATTGCGCACTCCTTTGTCATCCTGCGCGAAGTCGCAGGATCCACCCCTGAAGGAGCGCACCGGTCAATGATTCTCGCGCGCGTGGTTGATGGTGTACTTCGGAATCTCCACCACCAGGTCGGTGGCGGCCACGATGGCTTGGCACGACAGCCGCGATTGCGGCGTCAGGCCCCAGGCGCGATCCAGCAGGTCGTCCTCGGTCTCGTCGGCCTCGTTGAGCGAGTTGAAGCCCTCGCGCACGATCACATGGCACGTGGTGCATGCGGGGCTCATGTCGCAGGCGTGTTCGATGGCGACGCCGTTTTCCAGCAGCCCCTCGCACACGGAGGTACCGGGCGCGACGGCGATCGTCTTGCCCTCGGGGCACAGCGCGGCATGGGGGAGGATCTTGATGATGGTCATAGTTCGTTGACGTTGCGACCCGCGAGCGCGTCGCGGATGCCGCGGTTCATTCGGGCGGCGGCGAAGCCTTCGGTGCCCTCGGCCAGCGCCTCGACGGCCGCCTCGATCGGGCGCGGCTCGCCGGCGTCACGTGCGGTGGCGCGCACGCGTGCCACGAGCGCGTCGACTTCCGCGCGCTCTTCGGACGACAGCAGGTCGCCGTCGGCGGCCAGGGCCGACACGGTGGCCAGGATCATGCGCTCCGCGTCCACCTGGGCCTCGCGCAGGCTGCGCGCGACCATGTCGGACTCGGCGGTGGCGAAGCCGTCCCTGAGCATGCCGGCCACCTGGTCGTCGGTGAGGCCGTAGCTGGGCTTGACGACGATGGAGGCCTCCACGCCGGAGCCCGTCTCCTTGGCGCTGACGCTCAGCAGGCCGTCGGCGCCCACCTGGAACGTGACGCGGATGCGCGCGGCGCCGGCCACCATGGGCGGGATGCCACGCAGCTCGAACCGCGCCAGCGAGCGGCACTCGGACACCAGCTCGCGCTCGCCCTGCACCACGTGAACGGCCAGGGCCGTCTGGCCGTCCTTGAAGGTGGTGAAGTCCTGCGCCTTGGCGGTGGGGATCGTGGAATTGCGCTCGATGACGCGTTCCACCAGCCCGCCCATGGTCTCCAGGCCCAGTGACAGGGGCGTGACGTCCAGCAGCAGCAGGTCGCCGCTGGTGGCGTTGCCGGCCAGCGCGTTGGCCTGGATGGCGGCGCCCAGCGCCACCACCTCGTCCGGATTCAGGTTGACCAGCGGCGGCTTGCCGAACAGCGTCGCGATGGCCTGGCGCACCGCCGGCATGCGCGTGGAGCCGCCCACCATCACCACGCCCTCCACCTCCTCGGCCGACACCTTGGCGTCGCGCAGCACGCGTTTGAGCAGCCGCACGGTGGTAGCCGTGAGCTCGGACGTGGCCACGTCGAACTCGGTGCGGTCGACGTCGAGGTCGTGCACGACGCCGTCCACCTCGAAGCTGACGCTGACCTCGTCGACGCCGCTCAACGCCTCCTTGGCATGGCGCGCGGCGGTCTGCACGCGGCGGCGCTCGCGGGGCGTCAGGCTTTCCAGCGCCGGCAGCCCGGCGCGCTGCAGCAGCGCGCTGGCCAGGCGCTGGTCGTAGTCGTCGCCGCCGAGGGCGGAGTCGCCGCCGGTGGCCACCACCTCGAACACGCCGCGCGCCAGGCGCAGCAGCGAGATGTCGAAGGTGCCGCCGCCCAGGTCGTAGACCGCGTAGAGGCCCTCCACGCCCTGGTCGAGGCCGTAGGCGATGGCCGCGGCGGTGGGCTCGTTGATCAGGCGCAGCACGTCCAGGCCGGCCAGCTGCGCGGCGTCCTTCGTGGCCTGGCGCTGCGCGTCGTCGAAGTACGCGGGCACGGTGATGACCGC
>JACMOG010000849.1 GCA_014378125.1 Vitreoscilla sp.
GCCAAACCACGCGCGTGGTGGTGGCGCCCAGCGCGCGCGCCGCCTCCACGAACTCCTTCTCGCGCAGCGAGAAGAACTGCGCGCGCACCAGCCGCGCCACCTGCATCCAGCCGAAGCAGCCGATCACCACCACGATCAGCACGAACACGCCGCCCTCGGGCCCGAAGACGGCCTTCAGCGGCTCGCGGAACAGGTAGATCAACAGCAGCAGCAGCGGCAGCTGGGGCAGCGACAGGAACAGGTCGGTGACCCACATCGACACCATGTCGACCGGGCCCTTGGAGATGCCCGCCAGCGCGCCGATGGTCACGCCCACCAGCACGGCCATGCCCATGGCCGCGAAGCCCACGGCCAGCGAGATGCGGCCGCCGTAGAGCATGCGCGCCAGCAAATCCTGGCCCAGGTCGTCGGTGCCGAACGGATGCGCCAGCGACGGACCTTGCATGGTGGCCGAGAAGTCGATCTCGTCGATGGGCAGGTGCCACGCGAACGGGCCCAGCACCACCGCGGCCACCAGCAGCGCGAGCACGCCCAGGCTGGCGACGGCCATGCGATGGCGCCGGAAGCGCCGCCAGGCCTCGCCCCAGGGCGACGCCGGCCTACCGGTACGCGATGCGGGGATCGAGGAGGCCATAGAGCAGGTCGGCGACGAGGTTGAACAGGATCACGAGCACGGAGAAGACGAAGGTGACGCCCATGATGACGGGCGTGTCGTTGCGCAGGATCGCGTCGATGAGCAGCGAGCCGATGCCGGGGATGCGGAAGATCTGCTCGGTGACGATGGCGCCGCCGAACACGGTGGGCATCTGCAGCGCCACCAACGTGACCACCGGGATCAACGCATTGCGCAGGATGTGGCGCATGACCACCACGCGCTCGGCCAGGCCCTTGGAGCGCGCGGTGGTCACGTGGTCGAGCCGCACCACGTCGAGCACGGCCGAGCGCACGTAGCGCGTCCAGCCGGCGCCCTGGAACAGTCCCAGCACGGCCACCGGCATGATGGCCTGGCGCACGTGCTCCACCACCGCCGCCCAGCCGGTGGCCTCGACGTCGGAGCGGTAGACGAAGGGCAGCCAGTCGAGCTTGATCGAGAACACGAGGATCAGCAGGATGCCGGTGAAGAACGTGGGCAGTGAGAAGCCGGCCAGCGCGATCGTGCTGGCGATGCGGTCGAACCACGAATAGGGCCGCACCGCCGACAGCGTGCCCACCGGAATGGCGATGGCCAGCGCCAGCAGCTGCGAGGCGCCGATCAGCCCGAGGGTGACCGGCACGCGTTGCCAGATCAACGCGGTGACGTCGACGCGGCTGATGAACGAGAAGCCCCAGTCGCCGCGCAGCATCGCCGCGAGCCAGTGCACGTAGCGCAGCGCCACCGGGTCGTCCAGGCCCAGCGTGGCGCGCAGGTGCTGGCGCACCTCGGGCGGCACGTTGGAGTTGGTGGCGAGCTCGGCGAACGGATCGCCGGGCGCGAGCGCCAGCACGGCGAACAGCACCACGCTGATGCCCAGCAGGCTGGGCACGGCAAGCGCCAGGCGGCGCAGGATGAAGGCCCCCATGCGCTGGCGGTGCTTACGCGCGGTACCAGTCGTGGATGCCCGACAAGTCGAGGTCCCAGCCGGTGAGCGGCGCCACGATGGACTTGCCCAGCGCCGTCACCTGGGCGCGCACCGCCACGGGCACCACGTACCCGGCGGCGCAGGCCAGGTCGTTCATCTGGATGAACAACGCGGCGCGCTTGACCGGATCGAGCTCGTTCTCGGCGGCGTGGAACGCCTTGTCGTAGTCGGGGCTGGACCAGCGCGTCTTGTTCTGCAGTTGCCAGCCGTTGGCCTTCTGGCAGATCTCCCACGACACCCATTGCTGCATGAACCGGTCGGGGTCGGTGCCGGCGCGGTTGTTCAGGTACATCTCGACGTCGGCGAAGAATTTTCCGAAGGTGTCTGGGTTGGTCATGTCCGACGAGAAGAAGACCGAGGCCTGCACGGTCTTCAGCTCGATCTCGATGCCGGCCTTGGCGCAGGCCTGCTTGACGATGGCCTGCACCTTCTGGCGCACCGAGTTGATGGAGGTCTGGAAGACCAGCTTCAGGCGCTTGCCGTCCTTCATGCGCACGCCGTCGCCCCCGCGCTTCCAGCCGGCCGCGTCGAGCAGCGCGTTGGCCTTGTCCACGTTGAACTCGGCGGCCACCGACTTGCTGTTGAACTGCACCGGGTTGTTGAGTGCGTTGGGCGTGGCGGCCGCGGCGCGTCCGTAGACGAAGTCCTGGATGCTCTTGCGATCCACCAGCAGGCCGAACGCCTTGCGCACCGCGGGATCGGTGAAGGCGAAGTGCTTCGACTTGACGTTGGCCCGCTCGCCGTCGACCTCCGTGAACGGATCGGCCGCGTTGAGGAAGATCGACTCGGGGTTGCCGGACGGCTTGAACACCATCTTGCCCTTGCCGCCGGTCTCCATGCCCTTGAGCACGCTGTCCTCCACCTGGATGTTCCAGGCGTAGTCGAACTCGCCCGTCTGGAGCACGGCGCGCGCCGCCGACGTCGCGTCGCCGCCGCCCTTGATCTCGATGGTGTCGAAGAATGGGCGGTTGGGCAGGTAGTAGCTGGCGTTGGCCGTGCCGCGCACCAGGTCGCCCGGCGTGAAGTCGACGAACTTGTACGGGCCGGTGCCCACCGGCTTCAGGTTGGCGGGCGCCTCGCGCGACTTCGCGCCCGTGTAGGCCGCGAACAGGTGCCTGGGAATCAGCCAGAGGCTGCAGGTGCGGTCCCAGATGGGCGTGGGCTTGACGAAGTTGATGCGCACGGTGGACGCGTCGAGCTTCTCGATGCTCTTGACGTTCGCGTAGAAGCCGACGCTGAACGCGCCGCCCGCCGGGTCGGTGGCGTACTGCCAGTTGAAGACGACGTCGTCGGCGGTGAACGGCTGGCCGTCGTGCCACTGGACGTTCTTCTTCAGCTTCCAGGTGGTGGACAGGCCATCGGCGGCGATGCCGCCGTTGGCTCGGCTGGGGATCTCGGCGGCCAGCACAGGCACCAGCACGCCGTCGGCGTCGTAGCGCGCCAGCGACTCATAGAACGGACGGCAGCCTTCCTGGTCCTTGGTGCCGCTGGCGAAGTGCGGGTTCAGCAGCGTCGGACCCTGCCACAGCAGCAGCCGCAGCGGCCCGCCGCCGCCGCGCTTGGTGGGTTTGTACGGCGCCTCGGCGCCGGTGCCCTGGGCCACGGCCACATCGGCCAGCATCGTCGAGGCGAGCGACACGCCCACCCCGAGCGCCACCATGTGGGCGATGAAGTCGCGTCGCGCGAGTCGACCGGCGCGGACGTCGTCCACCAGGTCGCGCAGCATCTGTTCGTTCATGAGTTTTCCCTTGAGTGCCGGGCGTAGTGTCGCCGCTCGGGGCCCACTCTAGGTCGGCGAGCACCCATGCCGGATCAGGGTCTACGAGCAGCCCGCGATTGGGGCGGGACGCACCAGCCTGAACGGGCGCGTGCACGGGTGCGGATCCTGCTTCGGGGGTTCTGTCGCCACCCTATACTGCAGCGCGCCTGATCACGGCACGCCCCGGAGCCTCCCGCAATGAACCTGCGCAGCAACCCGACGCTCGCACGAGCCCTGTTCGCCCTCGCCCTGTGCGGGGCCGGCGCGGCCTTCGCCGCCGCCCTCCCACCCGGCACGGCGCTGGCCGCGAAGCAGGAGATGGTGCGCAACAACGGCGCCGAGCCCGACTCGCTCGATCCGGCCCTGGTCGAGTCGGTGCCCGCCGGCTCCATCCTCAGCGACGTGTTCGAGGGCCTGACGGCCGTCGACCACCATGGCGCGCCCGTGCCCGGCACCGCCGAGTCGTGGAAGCAGGTCGACCCGACGACCTGGGTGTTCAAGCTGCGCAAGACGGCGGTGTGGTCGGACGGCCAGCCCGTGACCGCGGACGACTTCGTCTATGCGTGGCGCCGCCTGTTCGACCCGAAGACCGGCTCGAAGATCGCGTCCACGCTGGGCGTGTACCTGCTCAACGGCAGCGACATCGTGTCCGGCAGGAAGCCGCCCGCCGCGCTGGGCGTGCGCGCCATCGACAAGCTCACGCTGGAGGTGAAGACGCCGGTGCCGCTGCCGTTCTTCCCGGCGGCCGCGGCCATCGTGCAGTTCTCGCCGCAGCCCAAGGCCACCATCGACAAGTTCGGCAAGGACTGGACGAAGCCGGCCAACATGGTGGGCAATGGCGCCTACGTGTTGAAGGACTGGCAGGTCAACAGCAAGATCGTGCTCGAGAAGTCGCCGCGCTACTGGGACGCCGCCGATGTGCAGCTCACGCGCGTGACGTACCTGTGCGTGGAGGACGCCAACGCCGACCTGAAGCTGTACCAGTCCGGCGAGGAAGACTTCATGTCGCAGCTGGCGCCCGGCGCCTATGCGTCGCTGAAGGTCCAGTACCCGAACGAGATCCACAACGGCCTGCTGCTGGGCCTGCGCTTCTATACGTTGAACAACCAGGATCCGCTGTTCAAGGACGTGCGCGTGCGCAAGGCGCTGTCGATGGTGATCGACCGCGACATCCTGGCCACCAAGGTGACCGCCGACGGCCAGCCGCCGCTGTACGGCCTGGCGGTGAAGGGCATCGCGGGCATGGACGCCACCCGCTACGACTGGGCCGACTGGCCCATGGACAAGCGCGTGGCCGAGGCGCGCAAGCTGCTCGCCGAGGCCGGCGTGAAGCCCGGCACGCGCGTGAAGTTCACGTACAACAACAGCGACTATCACAAGAAGATGGCGATCTTCGCGGCCAGCGAATGGAAGACCAAGCTGGGCCTGGACACCGAGATGGACAGCCTCGAGTTCAAGGTGCTCATCCGCAAGCGCCACGACGGCGACTTCCAGATCGCGCGCAGCGGCTGGGTGGTGACGTTCAACGACGCCACGCTGCTGCTCACGCTGGTGCAGTGCGGCTCGGAGTCGAACGACGACCGCAACTGCAACAGGAAGGCCGACGACCTGATCGCGCAGGGCAACCTGGCCACCGATCCGGCGAAGCGCTCCGCGCTGCTCACGCAGGCGGCCAGGCTGGTGATGGACGACTACCCGATGATCCCGTTGCTGCAATACTCGGTGCCGCGGCTGATCAAGCCGTGGGTGGGTGGCTACGACGAGGCGAACGGCATGGATCGCTATCGCAGCAAGGACTTCTGGATCCTCAAGCATTGAACCGCGCCTCATGACCTTTTGTCTCCCCCTGACGCTGACGCTGGCTGGCGCGTTGGCGGCCTCTGCCGTAGCGGCGGTGATCCCGCCCGGCACGCCGCTGTCCCCGAAGCAGGAGATGGTGCGCAACAACGGCGCCGAGCCCGAGTCGCTGGATCCGGCCCACACCGAGACGGTGAACGCCACCGAGATCGGACGCGACCTGTTCGAGGGCCTGACGTCCACCGACCACCAGGGCAACGTCGTGGCCGGCGCGGCCGAATCCTGGAAGCAGGTGGACGCCACCACCTGGGTGTTCAAGCTGCGCCGCAACGCAGCCTGGTCGAACGGCCAGCCGGTCACTGCCGACGACTTCATCTACGCGTGGCGGCGCTACATGGATCCGAAGACGGCGTCGCTGAGTGCCTCGGTCTACGCGGCCTACTTCCAGAACGGCATGGACGTCGTCAAGGGCGGAAAGCCCCTCGCCGACCTCGGCGCGAAGGCGCTGGATCCGCTCACGCTGGAAGTGAAGACGCCCGGCCCCGTGCCCTTCCTCCCGGGCGTGATGGCCGCGGCGCAGATGGCGCCCGTGCCGCGCGTCACCATCGAGAAGTTCGGCAAGGACTGGACGCGGCCCGCCAACATCGTCGGCAACGGCGCCTATGTGCTCAAGGACTGGCAGGTCAACAGCAAGGTCGTCGTCGAGAAGAGCGCCACGTACTGGGACGCGGCCAACGTGCAACTCACCCGCGTGACCTTCCTGTGCGTGGAGGACGCCAGCGCCGACCTGAAGCTGTACCAGTCGGGCGAGGAGGACTTCATGGAGTCGCTGCCGCCCGGTGCCTACGCGTCGTTGAAGGCGCAGTACCCCGCCGAGATGCGCAACGACCTGCTGCTGGGCCTGCGCGTGTACTCGCTGAACAACAAGGACCCGTTGCTCAAGGACATCCGCGTGCGCAAGGCCTTGTCGATGGTGATCGACCGCGAGGTGCTCGCCGGCAAGATCACCAACGACGGCCAGGTGCCGCTGTATGGCCTGGCCGTGCAGGGCCTGGCCGGCGCCCAGCCCACGCGCTACGACTGGGCCGACTGGCCCATGGACAGGCGCGTGGCCGAGGCGCGCCGGCTGCTGGCCGAGGCCGGCGTGAAGCCCGGCACGCGCCTGAAGTTCACCTATAACAACAGCGACTATCACCGCAAGATGGCGATCTTCGCCGCCTCCGAATGGAAGTCCAAGCTGGGCCTGGAGACCGACATCGACAGCCTCGAGTTCAAGGTGCTGATCCGCAAGCGCCACGACGGCGACTTCCAGATCGCGCGCAACGGCTGGGTCTTCAACGTGAACGACGCCACCACGCTGCTGAACCTGGCCGAGTGCGACTCCGACTTCAACGACGACCACAGCTGCAACCGCGCCGCCGACGCGCTCATCGGCCAGGCCAAGCAGCTTGTCGACCCCGCGAAGCGCTCGGCCCTGCTGAGCCAGGCGGCCCGCATGATGGCGGACGACTACCCGATGATTCCGCTGCTTCAGTACACCGCGCCGCGCCTGGTCAAGCCGTGGGTGGGCGGCTACGGAAGCTCGGGCGGCACCAACCGGTACCGCAGCAAGGACTTCTACATCGTGAAGCATTGACATGCTGGCCTACATCGTCAGGAGAATCCTGATCACGATCCCCACGGTGCTGGCCGTGGTCACCCTCTGCTACGTGCTGCTGCACGTGACGCCGGGCGGCCCGTTCGACTCCGAGCGCAAGGTGTCCGCGGCGGTGCTGGCCAACCTGCAGGCCAAGTACCACCTCGACCTGCCGTTGTGGAAGCAGTACCTGCTGTACCTCGACGACCTGCTGCACGGCGACCTCGGCGCTTCGTTCCGCTACGCGGACTGGTCGGTGAACGACCTGGTGGCGCGCGCGCTTCCGGTGTCGCTGGTGATCGGCGGCACGGCGATCGTCATCTCGGTGGTGGTCGGCGTGGCCCTGGGCATCGTGGCCGCGCTGCGCCAGAACAGCGTGGTCGACGTGGCGGTGATGCTGTTCGGCAACGTCGGCAGCGTGCTGCCGTCGTTCGTGCTGGGCCCGGTGCTGGTGCTGGTGTTCGCCATCGCGCTGCCGTGGCTGCCCTCCGGCGGCTGGGACAACTTCGCGCCACGCTACATGGTGCTGCCCATCGCGCTGCTCACGCTGATCAACATCTCCACGGTCGGCCGCATCATGCGCGGCAGCCTGATCGAGGTGCTCAGCTCCAACTTCATCCGAACCGCGCGCGCCAAGGGGCTGCCGATGCGGCTCGTGGTGCTGCGCCACGCCTTGCGGCCGGCGCTGCTGCCGGTGGTCTCGGTGGTGGGGCCGCTGGCGATCTCGTCGATCACCTCGGCCATCGTCACCGAGTCGTGGTTCTCCATCCCGGGGCTGGGCAAGCTGATCGTCAACGGCGCGTCCGACCGCGACTACACGCTGGTGCTGGGCCTCGTGGTGCTGGTCACCGTGCTGGCCGTCACCCTGAACCTGCTGGTCGACCTGGCCTACGCCTGGCTCGACCCGAAGATCCGCTACTGATGACCACGCCTGCCCTCGTCGATGCGGCCCCGGCCGGCCGCAGTCCCTGGCACGACGCGCGCAAGCGCTTCGCCCGCAACCGCGCCGCGCTGGCCAGCACGGGAGTGCTCGCGCTGATCACGCTGGCCTGCGTGCTCGGACCGATGGTGCTGCCCAACGCGTTCGACTCGGTCGACTGGAACCTGATGAGCGCGCCGCCCACGCGGGCCGGCTGGCACCTGTTCGGCACCGACGACCTCGGCCGCGACCTGCTGGTGCGCACGCTGATCGGCGGCCGCATCTCGCTGCTGGTGGGCCTGCTGGGCACGCTGGTGGCGGTGTGCATCGGCGTGGTGTGGGGCGCCACCGCCGGCTTCGTGGGCGGGCGCGTGGACGGCGTGATGATGCGCATCGTCGACATGGCCTTCGCCGTCCCCTACCTGCTGATCGCCATCCTGGTGGTCACCGTGTTCGGCCGCGACATCCTGCTGGTGGTGGGCGCGATCGCCGCGTTCTCCTGGCTGGACATGGCGCGCGTGGTGCGCGGCCAGACGCTGTCGATCAAGTCGCGCGAGTTCATCGAGGCGGCGCGCGCCATCGGCGTTCCCACGTGGCGCATCATCTTCCAGCACGTCGTGCCCAACCTGATGGGCGTGGTCGTCATCTACACGTCCATCCTCGTGCCGGGCGTGATCCTGTCGGAGTCGGTGCTGTCGTTCCTCGGCCTGGGCGTGCAGGAGCCGATGACCAGCTGGGGCGTGCTGATCCACGACGGCGCGGCGGTGATGGCGGCCTCGCCGTGGATGATCCTGTTTCCGGCCGGCGCGCTGTCGATCACGCTGTACTGCGCCAACTTCATCGGCGACGGGCTGCGCGACGCGCTCGACCCGAAGGAGAGTTGAGATGAGCGACGCGACCGCCACGCCGGTGCTGGAGGTCAAGGACCTCAGCGTGCGGTTCCAGACGAACGACGGGGCGGTGTACGCCGTCAACCACCTTGATTTCTCGTTGAGTCGCGGCCAGACGCTGGGGATCGTCGGCGAGTCCGGCTCGGGCAAGTCGCAGACGGTGCTGGCGATGATGGGCCTGCTGGCGCGCAACGGAACGGCCACGGGCCAGGTGCTGCACCACGGCCGCAACCTGCTGGGGCTGGCGCCGGGCGAGCTCAACGCCGTGCGCGGCGACCGCATCGCGATGATCTTCCAGGATCCGATGACGTCGCTGAACCCGTACCTCACCGTCGAACGCCAGATGACCGAGGTGCTGGAGCTGCACCGCGGCCTGTCGCGGCGCGAGGCGCGCGTGCGCGCGATCCAGGCACTCGACGACGTGAAGATCCCGGACGCGAAGCGTCGCATCGACTTCTACCCGCACGAGTTCTCCGGCGGCATGCGCCAGCGCGTGATGATCGCGATGGCGCTGTTGTGCGAGCCCGAGGTGTTGATCGCCGACGAGCCCACCACCGCGCTCGACGCCACCGTGCAGGCGCAGATCACGCAGCTGCTGCGCGAGCTGCAGCGCGACCACGGCACGGCCATCGTGATGATCACGCACGACCTGGGCGTGGTGGCCGGCCTGTGCGACGACGTGATGGTGATGTACGGCGGCCGCGTGATGGAGCACGCGTCGGCCGACGCCATCTTCCACCGCCCGTCGCATCCCTACACGCGCGGACTGCTCGCCGCGTTGCCGCGCCTGGATGCCGGCGCGGGCCCGCTGGTGAGCATTCCCGGCAACCCGCCCAACATGAACGCGCTGCCGCCCGGCTGCCCGTTCTCGGCGCGCTGCCGCTACGTGGAGGATCGCTGCGTGGCCACCATGCCACTGCTGCAGCACCTGGCGCCGGGCGCGCCCACGCTGCGCGCCTGCCATCGCTCCGTGGCCGACCTCGATGCGATGGAGGCCGCCGATGCCTGACGTGCCGCTGGACAAGAGCGCCCCGCTGCTCTCGGTGCGCGACCTGAAGGTGCACTTCAAGGTGCGCGACCGCAAGGCCTGGCCGTGGACGCCGGCCGCAAGCCTAAAGGCCGTCGACGGCGTGTCGTTCGACCTCCAGCCGGGCGAGACGCTGGGCATCGTTGGCGAGTCGGGATGCGGCAAGTCGACGCTGGCGCGCGCCTGCCTCAACCTGATCCCGGCCACCGGCGGCGAGGTCGTGTTCCAGGGCAAGACGCTGCGGCCCGACGACCACGCCGCGTGGCTGGCCGCACGGCGCGACATCCAGATCATCTTCCAGGATCCGCTCGCGTCGCTGGACCCGCGCATGACGGTGGCGCGCATCATCGGCGAGCCGCTGCGCATCCACAGGCCCGAGCTGAGCGACGCGCAGGTGCACGAGCGCGTGGCCGCCGTGATGACCGAGGTGGGCCTCACCCCGCAGCAGATCAACCGTTATCCGCACGAGTTCTCGGGCGGGCAGTGCCAGCGCATCGGCATCGCGCGCGCGCTGATCCTCGAGCCCAAGCTGATCATCTGCGACGAGCCGGTGTCGGCGCTCGACGTGTCCATCCGCGCGCAGATCGTCAACCTGCTGCAGGAGCTGCAGCGCCGCAAGGGCCTGGCCCTGATCTTCATCGCGCACGACCTGGCGGTGGTCAAGCACATCAGCGATCGCGTGCTGGTGCTGTACCTGGGCAAGACGATGGAGGTGGCGTCCAGCGATGCGCTCTACGCGCGGCCAGGGCATCCGTACACCGAGGCGCTGCTGTCGGCCATTCCCGTGCCCGACCCGCGCATCGAACGCGGCAAGGTGCTGCGGCTGCTGTCGGGCGACATCCCGTCGCCGATCTCGCCGCCATCGGGCTGCGTGTTCCGCACGCGTTGCCCTAAGGCGATCGACGAGTGCGCCCGCGAGGTGCCGGCGCTGCGAGCGCTCGATGCGCAGACGCAGGCCGCGTGCCTGCTGGCGGCTTCGCGCGAAGCCTGAAGGTTGCGTGAAGGGTTGTCGAGCTTCTGTGGTGGCGTCTTGGGCTGTCGACGGTTGCGTGCGACGACCTCGGTTGGCGGCGTCGGTGGGGCCGGCCTGCGCGGGGCAGCTGTCGCGGTCGCTGCGGTGTTCGGCGTCCATGGCGTCGTCGTGAAGTCACCGGCGTAGCAGACCTCGGTCTACCGGGGGGGCGCACAGCGCCGGCTCGCTCTCCTCGGCCCCGCTGCGCGGGGCAACCCTGGACGCCTGCGCTCCTCGCCGCGCCAGATGCCCCGCGCAGGCCGGCCCCACCGCCGCCGCCGGGCACCGAAGTGGGGCTTGGGACAAATACTTCTTCCCCCTTTTTTAGTTGGTCTTGGCATCGACGCGGCCTCGATGGCCTCGTCGATGCCAGACCAACTAAAAAGTGGGAAAGGAATTTTGTCCCAACTACCTGGGGGAAGCCGGCCCCGCTGCCCTCGCCAACCGAGGTGCCCGCAAGCAACTCACAACACCAACACGCTGCCAGCCGAGGCTCACCTCATCGCCCCCAGCCGCGATCTCATTTCCCGCCGCACCAGCACCACGCTGACCACGGCCTGCATCAACACGCTGGCCACCGACAGGTGCCACACGTCCAACAACTGGAAGCCGGCGCGTTGGTGCAACCACAACGCGGGCAGCACGAACGTGAGCAGGCGCGTCATCGAGCTCGCGAGTGCAGGCAGCGTGTTGCCCATCGCCTGGAACATGCCCGAGCAGGCGAACACGATGCCCATGCCGAAGAAGTTCCACGACAGGATCCTCAGGATGGTGGCGCCGTCCGCCATCGCCTGCGGATCGCTGGTGAACCACGCGACGGGCACGTCGGCCCAGCGCTGGCACGCCGCGATGATGCCGGCCATGATCACCAGCTCGAGCGCCAGCGACTGCTTGAGCGTGTCGGCCACCCGCTCGGGTCGGCGTCCGCCGAAGTTCTGGCCCGCCACCGCGGGGATCGCGAAGGAGATGGCCATCGCCGGCATCATCAGCGCCTGCATCACGCGGCCGGCGATGCCGAAGCCGGCCTGCGCGCTGGCGCCGAAGTTGCGGATCAACGCGTAGATGGCGGAGTTCAGCAGCACCATGATCACGAACTCGCCGCCCGCGGGCAGGCCCACGTGCAGCATGCGCCCGAGGATCTCGCGATCCGGCCGCGCGAGGCCGCGCGACGGCGTGACGACGTCGCCGATGCGCCGCACGTAGCCCAGCAGGATCAGCACGCCCGCCGCCACCGACAGGCTGGTGGCCAGCCCGGCGCCCGCCACGCCCAGCGGATGGTGCGTGCCCCAGCCCGCGATCAGCACGGGAGCCAGCACGATGTTGAGCGCCACGGTGGCCATCTGCACCACCATGCCGGGCTGCACGATGCCCGCGCCGCGCAGCACCGAGCCGCCCACGGCCAGCACGAACTGCAGCGCGAAGCCGGGCAACGACCAGCGGATGAACGTGATGCCCGACTGCGCGATGTCCGGGTCGGCCGACACGCCACGCATGTAGGCGGGCGCGGCGGCGATGCCCAGCAGCAGCGTGGCCGCCATGCACGCCAGCCCCAGCAACATCGACTGCTCGAACACGCGGCTGGCGCGCGCCTTGTCCTTGGCGCCGAGCGCATGGGCCACCAGCGACACGGTGCCCACGCCCAGCACCTGCGTCAGCGCGATCACCAGCAGCGTGACGTTGCCCGCCGCCGCCACGCCGGCGACGGCCTGCTTGCCGAGGCCCGACACGAAGTACAGGTCGACCATGAGATACAGCGTCTGCACCAGCATGCCGACGGTGATGGGCAGCGCCATCGCCACCAGGTGGCCGCGGATGGAGCCCTGGGTGAGGTCACGCATCGTTCGTCTCCCCGGTGCGGCTGGCGGCCACCTTCGGCAGGACGCGCGGCGGCCGGTTCGATCGCCGCGCCGGCCGCTTGCGCGCGTCCGAGCGCAGCGCCTGCAGCAGCGCGCGCACCTCGTCGTCGGGCTCGAGCGGCAGCTTGCGGTACTCGCTGCAATCGCTCTTGCGCGTCATCAGCCGGTGGTCGATCAACTCGCGCCGCAGCGTCACGTGGTCGCCGTGCAGGTGCCAGCCCTTGAGGATGTGGTTGACCTCCGCCTCGGTGTAGACGCGGCGCGCATCGAAGCGCGTCCACAGCACCCACATGGCCAGTGTCTGCACGGAGAGCTTGAGCGGCCAGCGCTCGAGGCGGCCGGCGGCGTCGAAGTGTTCCAGCGCCTTCTTCGCGTGCGCGGACAGGGGTGCGGGCGCGGGCACCGGCACGGGCGCGTCTTCCACGATGACGGGCGCATCGAACCACGCATCGATGGGGGCGACCTCGGCCGCCGCGGGAAGCGTGGCGGCCTGCAGCACCTGCAGGTTGCGATGGCCCGCGCCGCGCGCCAGCAGGTTCATCATCTCCACGTGGCCGGGCAGCTTGCCGTGGGTGGCGAGGTGGTCGTCGAGCGCGCGCTCCAGCAGGCGGGCGAGCGCGGACAGGTCGGGGGCCGAATACGGCAGGGCAGTTCGAGTCATGGCAATGGCCTCACGTCAGGCGTGTGCTCGATGAAGCCGCGAGGGACGCGGCGCCGGGGGTTGCCCTTGCCGGAATCGAGCTCACGCCAAGGTGAGTCAAGCCCGAACTGGAAAAGCGTCTCGCTTCCGGGGGAAGCGATGGAGTGACGCGGCAGGTTTAGCGACGCTGGGGGGTGCCAGCGCGGCAACGCCTGGGTGAACTGCCGACCGGCGTGTAGTCTAGCAAAATTGGCAGGCGCCAGATCTTGCCGCGCAACGCCGAGCGCATCGTCTTCGACGACCAGCGCTGTGGCCGATGTCCGCTCGCGGCCCGCTTTCACGTACTACCCGTTGACCGTCTTCTTTTGGAGGAAGCAGAGATGATTCAACGTTCGACATTGGCCGCCTGCGCGGTATTGGCCGCCGCGCTCCACACAACGCCCGCCGTGGCGGACACCATCTACCTGACGGCGGGGATCGTCGGCAGCCCGTCATACGTCTACGGCATGGCGCCGGGCACCGGCGTCGTCGACTCGGGAAGCCTGATCACCGACGGAACGTACCCGTTCACGGGCGCGATCACCGGCCTGGCCTACGGACACGGCGACGTCTACGCGACCGCGGGAGCGGTCGGCAGCGCGTCCTATCTGTATGGCTTCGCGCCTGAGTCCGGGCTCGTCGATTCCTCGCGACTGCTCGTCGACGACGGTCGCGCCTTCACGGGCGCCACCACCGGCCTGGCCTATGGCAATGGCGAGCTCTACATGACCGCGGGCTCGGTTGGCGGCGCGTCCTATCTCTACGCCATCGATCCCTCCACCGGCCACACCACCTCGTCGCGCCCGATCGTCGACGGCGATCGCCTTTTCACGGGCGCCACCACGGGGCTGGCGTACGGCAACGGGGAACTCTACATGACCGCCGGCTCGGTGGGCAGCGCCACCTACCTCTACGGCATCGATCCGAAGACCGGCGATGTCGACTTCGCGCGAGCGATCAGCGCGGGCGGCACGCTCTTCACCGGCGCCGTGACGGGCCTGACCTTCGGCAACGGCGACCTGTACATCGCGGCCGGAGCGCTCGGCTCGGCCTACTACCTGTACGGCATCGATCCGGCCACCGGCCGGGGCAATTCCGAGAGCCTGGTCACCTACGACCACACCATCTTCGAAGGCAACATCACCGGGTTGGCTTACGTGACGTCGGCGGCAGCGGTGCCCGAGCCGGCGTCGCTGGCGCTGTTCGGGCTCGGACTGGTGCTGGTTGGCGTGACGAGGCGACGCGTCAGGTAGTAACGTCGTGCCTCAGGCCCGGATGCGGCCAGGAGGAAACGAACGCATGAAGACGGTATGGATCATCGATGGCGCGTACATGTTCAACGTGGGCAAGTCGCAGCCGTTCGACTACCTCAAGCTCAAGGACGAGATCGTTCGCCTGAACGGCGGCCCGATCTACGAGACCTACTTCCTCAACTCCACGCGCGACCCGTTGGCGGATCAGCAGAGCGCTTTCCATACCTGGCTGAAGTCGGCGCCGCCGCGCGGACCCAAGATGCGCGTGCAGCTCTACCCGCTCAAGGACATGCGCTGCCTGTGCCCGAAGTGCGGCGAACAGTTCGCGCGCGAGGTGCAGAAGGGCGTCGACGTGGCCATCGCCACGCTGTTGATCAAGTTGGCGGTGCAGGGCGTCTACGACCGGCTCATCCTGTCGGCCGGCGATGGCGACTTCGAGGATGCCATCTCGTACGTGAAGTCGGACCTCAAGAAAGAGGTCTGGATCAGCGGGCTGCACGCCAACCTGTCCAGCGACCTGCAGTCGTATGCGGACAACGTGGTGTGGGTCGACGAGCTCTATCCGGCCATCGCCAAGTAGCAGGCGCGACGAAGTCGCTACTCGCGTTCTTCCTTGAACGCCTCGCCGACGTCGCAGTACGGCTTCACCGACACCCGGGTCGAGCGCAGTTCGAAACGCCAGGTCGGACTGCCGGCTCGAGAGTCGACGTTCCTGATCAACTCATACGAGCGGAAGGTGACGGGACGCACATCGACGAAGCTGTCGCCGTAGTCGCGGTCGGCGACCACCAGTCCGAGCGGCCTGTGCGCGCCCTGGCGGACGAGGCGGAAGTCGTGCAGCACGCAGTCCGCGCCGCCGGAAGTGGTCAACTGATCCTGTTCCTTGTCGGCGTCGAAGAACGGCACGATCTCCCAGCGATCGTCGACGCGGACGTACAGGCTGGCGACGTCGAACGAGTGCGCGTTGAAGTTCTCGCGGTAGCCGACGACCATCATCGCGCGCGTGCCGTCGCCGAGCAGGTGGAGTGGCGTGATGCCGTTGCCGGGCCTGAACAGGTCGGCGTTGGTGGCGAACAGTGCGGGGCTCGCGAGGATCAAGGCGCTCGCGGTACAGGCCCATCGGGCGTTGCCGGAGACTCGTCCCACGTGTCGTCGGCCAGCGATGGCGGAGAAGGTCATCGAAGGGTTCCTTTCGTTGCGCCACGAACTCGCGAAGCCTGCCCCGCAGGTCGCCGTCGACCGCCGCAGTGGAATCAATGTGCCGGCCCGAAGCCCGGCACGACGTTGGCGCGTGCGCCGCCGGAGGCGGCTGCCCAGGCGTCGAGATGTCCCAGTGCGCCGCTGTTGTTGCGGCCCCAGCATTCGAGGTCGCCGCCGGCCAGCAACGCGCAGGCGTGCTGGTAGCCGGTGGTGATGGCCACGGCGTGATCGACGCCCTCGACGCGGAAGGGCGCGCCGCGGGTGGCGTCGTTCGCGACCCCCGCTTGGCCGTCGCCGTTCTCGCCCCAGCAGCGCACCTCGCCCGAGCGCAGCAGCGCACAGGTGAAATGGGTGCCGGCGCTGACGGCGATCGCGTCGGTGATGCGATCGCTGGCCGGCGGCGTGGCGTCGGGCTCGGCGCCGTCGACCGGTTGCGTCCAGCACTTCACGTGGCCGTCGCGCAGCAGCGCGCATTCGTGGAAGGTGCCGGCGCTGACGGCGACGGCGTTGCGGATGCCGTCGATGAACACGGGGCGGCGCCGGGTAGCGCTGTCGTCGGTCTCGCCGAACTTGCCTTGCGGCTCGCTGAGGTTGCCCCAGCATGCGACGCGGCCGTCGGATAGCGCGGCGCACGCGTGCGCGTCGCTGCCCGAGATCGACACGACGTGCGCCAGGCTGGCCACCGTCACGGCCGCCGCGCTGGGCTGGATGCCGCCATAGCCGAGCTGCCCCAGGTCGCCGTCGCCCCAGCAGCGCACGTCGCCGCCGTCGGTGAGCACGCAATGGCCCGACAGCGCCACGGCCTTGCCGGTGCCGACGATGGTGCGCGGCCGGCGGCCGGGCTTGTCCCAGCACGCGACGCTGCCGTCGCGACGCAGGCCGCAGTCGCCGGACACGGCGGTGACGTCGTCCAGCGGCAGCGCCGCGATGGACGGGTTCGCGGGATCGGCCGGCCAGGCGTCGCCGCCCCAGCAGGCCACGTGGCCCTGCGCGGTGGCGGCGCAGGTGTGGTCGGAGCCCGCGCTCACCGAGACGGCGCGCAGCCGCGTGGCGGCGTCCGCCGGACGGGCCGGGCCGCAGCCGGGAGTGAGCGGGACCGGCGAATAGAGACGTGCGATCTGCACGGGGCCCTTGTCGTGCCCGTTCTCGTCGATCCAGTGGCCGTCGTACGCCGATCCGGCGATCGCCTTGGCGCGCGGCGCGATGACCCAACGGCCGGCGGGTCGGCCCTCGCGCTGCACCTGCCAGCCGGTGGCCGACGGGGTGAGCGTGGCCTGCTGCTGATGGCGGTCGATGAACAACCCCGACTCGGGGCCAAGGCACACCTCGACCTGCAGCGAGTAATCCTTGTAGTGGCCCGCGACGCCGTAGAACCGGCCCTGCGGCTCGGCCGCGCGCGCGTTGCCGGCGACGCACACCAGCAGGCACAGGCAGAGGCACAGGCACCAGGCGAGCGACGACCGGAAGGCCGTCACGGGCGAAGGCGCGCGCGCCGCGAGGGACGGCGGCGCGCGCATCGTCTTACTTCGACGAGATGAGGTCGACCTCGAACACCAGCGTGGCGTTCGGCGGGATCGCGCCACCGGCGCCGCGGGTGCCGTAGCCGAGGTCGGCGGGGATCGTCAGCACGCGGGTGCCGCCGGCGGCCATGCCCTGCACGCCTTCGTCCCAGCCCTTGATGACCATGCCCTGGTCGAGGCCGAACACGAACGGATCGCCGCGATCCTTGCTGGAGTCGAACTTCTTGCCGCGGCCGTTGGGCGCCGTCGGGTCGGACAGCCAGCCGGTGTAGTGCACGGTGACCTGCTGGCCGGAGGTGGCGACGGGGCCGTCGCCGATCTTGGTGTCTTCGTATTGCAGGCCGGAGGGGGTGGTGGTCATGCTGGATTCGCTCTGGTTGAGTAGGCGGGACGACGCCGTCGGCGTCTCGGAGGTGGGC